>JAUWME010000332.1 GCA_030613285.1 Candidatus Zymogenus sp.
AGGCCGTTGTCTCGCCGATTAAGGAGCTTGACCTCTACCCCGTACGCGACGGGGCGGTTTGCATGATCCTTGCTGAGGCGCCAAAAGCCAAAGTCATAACCGACAAGCCTGTCTGGATTACGGGGTACGGGAACTGTTACGACTCCTACTATCTCGGCGACAGAAACCTTTATGAATCCATGAGCCTTGAAAAAGCGGCGTGGAGAGCATATCGCATCGCCGGCATTACAGATCCCAAAAGTGAACTTGACGTTGCTGAAATCAGCGTTCAGGCAACGTATCAGGAACCGCTATGGTACGAGGGACTGGGATTTGCAGAGCCCGGAAAGGGGATGGAGCTTTTTGAGTCTGGTGAGACTGATATGGGCGGGAGTCTTCCCGTCAATCCATCGGGTGGCCAGCTCTGCGGAAATCCGCTCTTGATGTCGGGTATAGTAAGGGGTATGGAGGCTTTCCTTCAACTTCGGGGGGAGGCCAACGGTTATCAGATAAAGGACACCAATCGGGCACTTGTTCATGGAGTGGCTGGCCCGGCGGGACAATTCCACACGGTTTTGGTCCTTGAAAACGACAAGGCACAAAGGGAGGGGAAATAATGACAAAGAGGATGAGAAACGTTGCCATCTCCGGAATTGGTCAGACCCGACACCGCGGACATCGAGAAGACGTCAACATGGTTGAGCTTGTCTCAGAGGCCGTGGAGGCGGTGCTTGAAGACTCTAAGATGGATCTAAAAGATATTGACTGCATTGTCCACGGCAACATGGAGCTTTTTGAGGGTGTCCATCAGCCGGATATGTGGCATGTCCTTGGTGACGGCGCCTACGGAAAGGCAGGTTTTAGAATAACCACAGGCGGTACCACCGGTGCCACGATTGTGTGCTCCGCCGACCATCTTGTTGCTTCTGGGATGTACGATTCAGTGCTGGCGATTGGCTGGGAAAAACAGGAAGAGGGAATGACGACCACCGGCATTACCAACATGGCCGATCCCCTCTGGGAGCGGGAGATACAGACCGGCGCCATAACCGGTACCCACGGCGTGATGATGATGAACAAATTTGGTGAGCCAGCAAATCAGGCGGCGGCGGAGTTTCGGGTTTTGATGGCCGACAACGCCAGAAAAAATTACAAGGCGCATTTGAGGATTGAGATTACACGAAAAGACGTTCTGGCATCGAGGGTGCTGGCGTGGCCGCTCAGGCTGCTCCATATGTGTCCGGAGTCCAACGGGGCCTGCGCAATATTATTTGTCTCAGAAAAGTTGGCAAAAAAGCTTCCCCAAAAGCCGGTCTGGATGCACGATCACGTTACAGTCCACAGGCAAGAGACCTTTGACCTTGTAAACATGGGCGATCTTGATACCCATGGTGAAGCCGCGAGGGTGCTTTACGCCAGAAACGGAATTTTAGATCCGATGAAGCAGGTTGGCGTCTTCGAGATGTACGATCCCCAGAGTTGGTGGGCTCTTGACTGGCTTGGAAAATTCTTGATGCTCGAAAATGGCGAGCAGATTGAGATGATCTTAAACGGAGATTTTGCCATCGACGGCAAGTTTCCTGTAAATCCATCGGGGGGTGTGGTTTCATCAAACCCAATTGGCGCCACCGCAATCATAAGGGTTGCAGAAGCGGCACTGCAGATTCGTGGAAATGCCGGAGAGCATCAGGTGCCAAAAGATGTGAACCTTGCCATGTCCACGGGCTTTGGGGGGACTTTCTGGACTGTGCTCCACCTTTTGGGCGCTGAGAAGCCGGATAAATAAAAAAGGAGATTTTTACCTATGGGTACAAAAACAGATAAACAGGGAAGGGAAATTGTCGAGATCAGATACGAAATGGCAATACCCGGGACTTTTGCCACTGGGCCAATTATGGGGCATATGCTCAACAAGCTGAAGGATAAGGAGTTGTGGGGAAACCGTTGCGGCAAATGCCAGAACGTCCTATTTCCGCCAAAGATTGTTTGTCCCAAATGCTTTGAAGAGCCCACCGAATGGGTGAAGTTAGATGATTGGGGTTATATTGCCACGTTTGATGTGGTGCATTTTCCGACGATCAACCCACTGACGGGGATAATGCGAGAAGTTCCCTACACTACACTTATTGTTGCCCTTCCAAATGGGGGTGGTTTTTTTCACTTCTGTCTTGAGAATGACCCCGAAAAACTTGCTCCGGGCAAGAAAGTTATTCCGGTCTGGAAGGATAAAAGGGAGGGTCGTCCATCCGACCTTGAGGGTTGGGTGTTGGAGGAAGGTCAATAACTGAAATGGTTGAAAGGAAAATAAAGGGAGAAAGATATGTATACTACAGATAAACTGCCACTCGATCAAAAAGATTGTTTTGGAAAATTTGGGTTGATGAGCATCCCGTACCGCTATTTTGCGGGGTTGTTTCTTTCAGAAGCGATGATTGCGCTTCGGGACGATAAGAAGATATTAGGGGCAAAGTGCGAGAAATGCGATAAAGTCTACGTTCCGCCGCGCTCCCGCTGCGAGAAGGATTTCTCAAAAATTACGGAGTTGGTCGAAGTGGGACCAGAGGGAACAGTCGAGGAGATAACCGTGGTCAACTACGAAGAAGAATATTTCAAGAAGTTCTGTTCCATGCTTGACCCCCCCTACACCATGGCGCTGATAAAACTTGACGGCGCATCGACGAAGCTCCTTCATAGAATACCGGGAGATAAAATTAAGAGGGGCGATCGCGTAAAACCAAAGTGGGCGGCTGACGACAAACGAGAGGCCATGATCACCGACATCGAGTATTTCGAGAAGGTATAGTTGCAACAAAGTAGCCTGCGAGTGTTACAAGGGCTATTGTATAAGATATTGGGCGGTTGGGACTTTTCCCCACCGCCCTTTTTAGTGAACTATTTTAATAAAAAACCGTGGGAAAACACCATTTTCCCATTGACATCCTCCCTTGCGAGTGTTATTCTATATAAGAAAGGTAGTGATTTAAAGAGGGTAAATATTTCCCTTTTCATTTAATCTTCTCAAAAGGAGAATTGTCATGAAGAGATTTATGATTCCGAGGATTGCGCACTGTTCCGAGGGCTGCCAATTCCAGTCCCGAGCAGGACGTTAAAAGGCTCACAAACTGCTCCGATGTAACTTCAAGGGGGTGTGGTATGGCTTGGAGAGTGTCTGGAAGGTGTATTGAGATAACCGTGAAGTTACTTTGAGTTAATATGATTTGAAGTGGATTTGAGTAATTTCAAATCACTTTGATTTAGGATAGTCTCAGAAAGCAAAATCCAGATTCCCCGCCATTTATTTTTGGCGGGGTTTTTTTGTGCTTGACTAATATTTTCAATATGCTATATCTAATTTCTAATTTTCAATTTACAGTTTTCAATATTATATTGGAGAATCCTATATGCAAAAAAGAAGGTCATTTTGTAATGTCAGGGCAACAAATCTTATGGTCTCATTTTTGGGGATTTTGTTTCTCCTGACGGCTGTGGCTCCAGCTATGGCACGGACGGTCAAAGCGCGGGTTATGGTGGTGAACATCAGCGCCCTGACAGGTGGGGACGAAATTACAGATGCCGATCTTCTCCGAATTGCGATGTTAGAAAACAGTGATAATAGAAAGCTCTTTCCCAAAATCGGGAACCTCACCCTGAAAGTTGGAGGTGGAAATTTATCATATAGTCCGGGGGTTGCAATTGAAGCCAAGCCCCTCTCTTTTTCGGGAAATCTAAGACAGGAAATGA
>JAUWME010000207.1 GCA_030613285.1 Candidatus Zymogenus sp.
TTGGGCTCGGGGCGGCGTGATCAATGAAAAATATCACCTCTCTTGGAAGGGTCATCTTTCCCTCTTTCAGCTCCTTGATGCTCCTGATGGCCAGGGGGCCGGTGCCGTCTTGGGCAAGGGCGAGGTCAACGTCCACAACGATTATATCGCCGGGTTTTACACTCCTTTTGACTTTTTGACCTAATATTTTTTCGGCAAGGGTTTCTCCCATATTATATTATCCTTCCTTTTTGGGTGCCAATGCGGCCGCAGTTAATTTGAGTCCCAGCTCATCGAGTTGCTTTTTGTCAACGTCAGTTGGGGCGCCTGTCATCATGCAGGTGGCCCTCTGGGTTTTTGGAAACGCAATAACGTCCCTGATGTTATCCGTCCCGCAAAGGAGCATGACTATCCTGTCAAAGCCCAGGGCAATGCCGCCGTGGGGCGGTGCGCCGTAGGTTAATGCCTCCATCAGAAAGCCGAATTTTTCTTCAGCCTCAGCGTCTCCCAGCCCCAGGGCAGAAAACACCTTCCGTTGCGTCTCGGAGTTACTAATTCTTATACTTCCGCCGCCGATTTCATTTCCATTGAGAACAATGTCGTAAGCCATGGCCCTCATCTCCTCTGGATTGGTTTCGATTTTATCCATGTCCTCATCAATGGGAGACGTGAAGGGGTGATGCATGGAAACGTATCTCTTCTCCTCCTTTGAATATTCGAACATTGGAAATTCATGAACCCAGAGGAAGTTGAAGGCACTATCATCAATGAGATTAAACCGTCTTCCCATCTGGAGCCTGAGGTCTGACAGGACAGCATCTGTGATGTCGGCATCATCGGCAACAAAAAAGATGGTGGAGCCAAGCTTAGCCCCTGTTTTTTCCTCCACAGCCTCGATGGCCTCCGGAGCAAAGAACTTTGCAATGGGTGACTGCCATCCCTTTTCTGTAACCCTTGCCCAAGCGAGTCCACCGGCACCCCTATCCTGGGCAAACCCAACCGTATTGTCGAGCTCTTTTCTGGAAAGATCACCACTATCCGGAACAGTTAGTGCCTTAATAACGCCTCCTGACTTTACTGCCTCCGAAAATACTTTTAGCCCTGCATCTCTGAGAATATCTGTGAGGTCATCAAGCTCAAGCCCAAAACGGGTGTCTGGCTTGTCGGTGCCGTATTTCTCCCTTGCTTCCCGGTAGCTCATCTGTGGAAATGGGGGTTTCACCTTAATCCCAAGGATGTCGTCAAAGAGTGCTGCCAACAGCTTTTCTGTGGCTTTAATGATGTCCTTGATGTCTACGAAGCTCATCTCGATATCTATCTGAGTAAATTCCGGCTGGCGGTCGGCTCGGAGGTCTTCGTCCCTGAAACACTTTACAATCTGAAAGTAGCGATCGTAGCCGGACACCATCAATATCTGCTTGAAGAGTTGCGGTGACTGGGGCAGTGCGTAAAAACTGCCAAGATTGACCCTGCTCGGCACAAGGTAGTCTCTTGCTCCTTCGGGTGTGCTTCGGGTCAAAAACGGCGTTTCGATCTCGATAAATCCCTCTTTTGAGAGGCAGTTCCTGACGCTCATGGCGGCCTTGTGGCGAGTGATGATGTTCTTTTGCATTTCAGGCCGTCTGAGATCAAGGTATCGATATTTGAGTCTCACGTTTTCGGTAACGGAGGCAAATTCGTCGATGAGAAAAGGGGGCACCGCAGCCTCGTTGTATATCACCAGTTCGTCCACCAAAACTTCCACATCTCCTGTGGGGAGGTTTTTGTTTATCATCCCTTCCGGTCTCTCCCTGACGCTGCCCCTAATCCCGATTACGAACTCGTTTCTTAGCTTGTGGGCAAGTTTGTGGATGTCGGGATTGTGTTCCGGGTTAAAAACAACCTGGGCTATCCCTTTTCGGTCTCTGAGGTCGATAAAAATCACGCCGCCGTGGTCCCGTCGCCGATGCACCCAACCCATTAGAATTACTTCGGCACCTAAATCATCTTTTTTAATCTCTCCGCAGTAGGAGGTTCTCTCAAGCTTCAAAATTGTCCCTCAAAAATGTTTTGTAATAAAAAACCTATTTTACAGCATGTCTACAAATTGTCAATGTAAAAACTGCCTTTTGAAAAAACTGTTTTTACAATTTGAATCTCGTTCCAATTTGCGATTTAAATTTCGATTGCCAACATTTCACAATAGAAAAATCATTCAGGATTTTTTCAACTTATCTGTTTTAAAGAAAAATATCGGAATTAAAGGGGGCCTGTAAAAAGTACAGTTTCTCCCCTTTGCCCCTTTTACTTTAATCACTCGCCTGTAAAGTTTGGTTTTCTCTTCTCTGTAAATGCCTTGAATGCCTCAAAAACATCCTCAGAAGGAAGGATGTTGGCGCTCTTCTGGGCCACGTAGTTGAGGCCATCGGCAACGCTTTTGTTTCTACAGTAATTCATCACCTCTTTTGCCGACATAATCGCCAGCGGCGACTGTTCCGCAATCTCTTTTGCCATGGCCTCCGCCCCGGCAAAAAGGGAATCGACATCTTTATAAACCTCGTTTAAAAGCCCGATCTCTTTTGCCCTCTGGGCGGTTATGTCCTTGGTTGTGTATGTCAACTCCTTTGCGTACCCCTCGCCCACAATCCGGGGCAATCTCTGCAGTGTCCCCACGTCGGCGCAAATCCCAAGCCTTGCCTCTCGGACAGAAAAGAGGGCGTCTTCAGAAGCAAGCCTGATGTCACACGCCGTGATGATATCGACTCCGGCGCCAATGCAGTAGCTGTGGATGGCGGCGATAACCGGTTTTCTGACCTTGTCAAATATAGAGATTGATTCTTGCCCATCAAGAATAAACTTGACGAGGTTGTACCGCTTTCTGCCCATAACGCCCTTTTCTGCAATTCCGGGAACTTCACTGAAAAGACCAAAAAGGTCTGTCCCGGCAGTAAAACATCTGCCCCTGCCCGCTATAACAATAACCCGAATATCATCGTCGTCATCCATATCGCCCATGACTTCATGGACTTCTCGGAAGAAATCGCTTCCAACGGCGTTTAGTTTTTTCGGGCGGTTCATAAAGACCCAGCCGATGTGATCTCTCTTCTCAATCTCGAAAACTTTGTATTTCTTTGCCATTGCTTCTCCTATGATAAAAGTGTCTTACTTTTCCTGATTTCCCTTCTATTTTGTCATTGCCTGCTTGACGAAAGAATCCAGAGTACTGTCATTCTCAACTTGATTGGGAATCCAGAATAATATTCCCGCTTTCCAAGGGAATGATGAATAATGGTTTATACTGGTGTTCCATTAAAACCAACAAACACTTTATTGAAGAATTCTCATTCAATAAACCTACTTCCCCTTAAAAATTGGCTCCCGCCTCTCAAGCTTTGCAGCAATGCCTTCCTTCACATCTTCTGTGTCAACCAGTGTTGTCTGGCCGATAGCTTCAAGCTCAAGAATTGAGCGCACATCCATGTGTTGGCCTCGATCAATGATCTTTTTTGCCATACCAACAGCAAGGGGGGCGTTTTTGTTCAGCTGTGATGCCAGCGCCAATGCCCCCTCCATCTCATCGGAGTGAACTTCGTTTACAAGCTGAATCTCCCTTGCTTCATCTGCCTCGATGACCTTAGCCGTCATAATCAACTCTTTTGCTTTTATTGGCCCCAATAAAGTCGTGAGTCTTGCAATCCCTCCCATATCGGGGATAAACCCAACGGTCACCTCTTGGATTCCAAACTGCGTACCCTCTCTGGCAACCCTAAAATCCCCAGAGATGATAAGCTCCAGAGCCATGCCGTAACAAAAACCGTGGACCGCAAAGATTACCGGTTTTTCAATATCGGAAATGAGATTAACAATTTCTTGAGCTTCTCGAATCTTGACCCTGACGGCGTTTCCGGAATTCCCAACAAGCCCAAGGCCGGCCAGAAAGCTAAAATCAATCCCCGACGAAAATCCCTTTCCCTCCCCCCTGATGATGACGCATCTCACTTTTGGATCGGTTGCAATGCTCAGAAATGCATCCCTAATTCCATACATGATCTCAGCATTCAGAGCATTTCTCTTTTCGTCCCTATTTATAGTAACAATAAGATTTAAGCCTTCTCTTTTTGTAAGAACAACACTCTTAGACATTAACTGACCTCCAAAATATTTGCATTTTCACGTTCTTTCAATAAGCTATATCAACAAACTGGTAACAATTCCCCTGAATCATTTAAATGTATTTTTCCATTCTGACACTACAGCACTACAATATTGCTTTTTGACCTCTTTGTCAAGGATGTGCAATAGGTTCGGAAAAATTTTACCCCTGAAGATTTTGTTAAACTGTCGATTCTTCATTCAACGAATTGCGGCGAGGCACAAGTTCGGCAAATTTGCCCTTATGGTAAAATTCGAGCTTGTCTGCCGAGAAGAGAAAGCGCCATGAGACATTGCTCAAAAGACGTCCTTGGAAGTTTGCGACTGCACTATCTTCCAATATTTCTTTTGAATAGATAGAGAGCGCATGAAAAATGTTTAGTAATTCACTCAACAATATAGTATAATGAGATGCTAAGCAGCAATGAATAACAAAAAGTTACTTTGTTATTGACAAATTATTAGTAGGTTTTCTTCTAAGAAAGTCGAAGATACAAAAAAAAATACGGAGGGACAGCTTGAAAATCGCAAAAGATATAACAGGGCTAATCGGGGGTACACCCCTTGTCTGGTTCGATCGTTTGGCCTTGGGGCTGCCCGGCAGGGTTGCAGGAAAGCTTGAGTTTTTCAACCCTGGGGGCAGCGTCAAAGATCGGATTGGGCTGGCTATGATTGAGGCGGCCGAGAGAGACGGCTTTATTAAAAAGGGAAAAAAGGGACAGGTTATAATTGAACCAACATCAGGAAATACTGGAATTGGGTTGGCTCTGGTCTGTGCGGCAAAGGGCTACAAACTTGTTTTGACGATGCCAGACAGTATGTCTGTGGAACGGCGGCGAATATTAAAAGCATTTGGAGTC
>JAUWME010000238.1 GCA_030613285.1 Candidatus Zymogenus sp.
CCACCGGTATATTTTCGGTCTTTATCTTAGACCCAAAAAGAAACCCCTGATGAGTAATCATCACACCCTTGGGCTTTACGGTTGTGCCAGAGGTGTAGATTATGAGCGCCGTCTCGTAGCCTCCAATCTGTTCCTCTTTTGTTAATCCCGCGGGGTATTTCTCGATTATATCAGGCAGGTATTCGTGATCGTAGTCAAGCTCCATTGGAGTGGGAGAATTGATAATGATGTTTTTTACCGATGGTATTTTATCTTTGATGACAGAAACTATGTGGGCATATTCTGGGTCAACCACAAGAACCACTGGCTTTGAGTCTGCGACCAAAAACTCCACCTCCGGTGCCTGCCACCAACAGCTGACAGCTCCACCGACAGCGCCTATCTTTTGGGCGCCCAGGAGTGTATAAAAATAGAAGGGTGTGTTACCCATCATGTAGGACACAACGTCTCCCTTCTTCACACCTTTTTCAAGAAGATAATTGGCAAAGGCGTCGCTCTTCTCGTCAAGGTCTTTGTAGGTAACAATTTCATCATAGAAGTTGAGATACGCCACATCGGGGATATCCCCAGCGTTCTTTTTTACCAAGTCCCTCAAGCTATTCATCATCTCCTCTCCACATTATTTGAGTTTTTAAGTAACCTCTGAGCTTTGATTAGAAACTAAACCTTGAACCAACCATTTACCTTGTACCAGTCAAGCGTCTCTTTTAGGCTTTTGGCAATATCAGGATATTGGAATTTAAATCCTGTGGCCTTGATTTTACTGTTGTCCCAAATTTTGTCGAAGTTCAGGTACTCAATGGTGGCTTTTTCCAATAGTGACTTTTTACCAAATATCTTTGCAAAGAACTGGGATATTACGGCAATGGGAATTATAATCTTGATTGGGATACTTCCTAACTCCTTATTCACACCAAGGAGTTCCTTTCCAACCATTTTGAAGAATTCTGCCGACGTGAGACGAGAATTGTCGTTAACATTATAGGCTTCTCCAATCATCGAATCGTTATCGTAGGCGTGGAGCGCTGCTCTGGCAACGTCCACAACATGGACAAAACCATCGACTTTGTCCCCTTTTCCCGCCATCAATATCTTCTTTTTTTTTCTATCTTTGTAAACAAGATTAAATACGTTGTACACACCGTACTCGCTTCTGGGGCCGTAGATACCGGTGGGACGAAGGGCCGTTACCTTAAGTCCCTTCTCCTTGTGGTATTTCATAACGATCTTCTCCCCCTCCCATTTACTGATGTAGTAGTTGTTTAAGGGGGGGATCATCTTTTCGGCGTCCTCTTTGATGGGCGGGTTTGTGTTGCAGCCGTAAACCGCCACCGATGACCAGTGGATGAATCGCTTGACCTTTGCCTTAACCGCAGCCTCGCACATGTTTTCAACGCCCCCAACATTGATGGCATACATCAACTTGTCAGGCGTAGAATAGTCGTGTATCCCCGCCACGTGAAAGACTCCCTCAACCCCATCAAATAGCTTATCCAGATCTTCCTTTTTTGTGAGGTCTCCCGCCACAAACTCAACTCCAAGGGCGTCAAACATCGCACTGTAATATCGACTGCTTGTGTCTGTGGCCCTGACGGTAAACCCCGCATCCACTGCCTCTTTAACCATGTGATGTCCCATGAATCCCGCAGCACCGGTTACTAACACAAATCCCTTTCCTTTTTTTTCAGCCATTTTTTCCTCCGAAATATTTATTACAAATTATTACAAATTTCTCAAAAACGTCAAATTCGACGATTCACCCACTTCAAACTCTCAACTTCCCATAATCTCATTAGGAGTCAATTACCCTCAATTTTCAATCTCACGTCGATGTAATCATCGTCTTTCTCTTTTTCAATTGCCCTTATCACCATATCAAAGATAATATCCTTATAGTCGGATATTTTTTCTGGTCGGTCAATCAACAGCCACTGAATTGTCAGGTGCTCAATGAATCCAAGGACGAGGTTTCTCACCAGATATGGGTCTAAATCATCCCTGAACACCCCCTCTTCCACCCCCAACTTATAAGCATCGATAATGCTCCTTGCAGAATTTCTTACAACCTCGTAAGCCTTCGAATTCAGAAATCTCCTGTTCCCCTTAAGGGTCAACAGCACCACAGAAGAGTAAAGGCGATTGTTTTCGAAGAATTCTAAATAGGCTTGAATTATAAGGCGTAGCTTCCCTTTAGCATCAGGGATATATTTCGAAATCTCTGTTATGCGATCAAATTCTCGTTGCGTATAAAGCTCCGGGATGGAAAAAAGGACTTCCTCCTTTGAGGAGAAATATTCATAGAGGGTGGCCTCCGAAATATTCGCAGCTTTACTGATGGCAACAATGGTGGTTTCCTCAAAGCCTTTCTCTCCAAAGACCTTAAGCGCTCCTTCCAGAATGCTTATTTCTTTTTCGCGACTCCTATTTGTGTTTTTTAAGGGATTTCGACCATTCCCTCTTTTCTTGTTCGTAGTTTTGTTCATAGTCTTTTTTACAACCATTTCCTTTAATTAATTTACCATCAAATCTTCAAATCGATTGATACAATCCCTTATTAGATTCCAGCCAACCCTTTATCCAAAGTGATTGGAAAATACCTTCTTAAATATCTTCTCAACCGTACTGTAGTCAATTCCAAAAACAATGACATTTATTTTAAATACCGCCTTTGTAACGCCATATTGCATCTTACCCTTAAAACGCGCCCCTTCCTCAAATGATGTAATACTAAACATGAGATGACCCTTTTTGTTGATTGCATCATCGCCGCCTTCGGCATCATCAACACTAATTAATCCCTTGATATGACCGATCAGCTTACACCCATTGTTCTTAAGCTCACCAGTCATTTCTAAAAGGAAACTATTCATTCTCGACCTTAACTCAATTGCCAAAAGAGCATCTGTGAATATCAGGTTTTCTTTTATAGCAAATGCTGTTGGCTCCAACGGTTCGTTATTTTTCGTCATAACAAGTCATCTAATAACAGGTTCATATTTATCCCATCCTCTGCGGAAACAGCGACAACTTTTGCCTGTGGGTTTATTGCACCAATGTCCAAGACAATCTTATCTACCTTTTCACTCTCAACGCTGTCAATTTTGTTGACCGCAACGATGTTTGCCATTCCTATTTGACCAGTCATCAGTGGAGTCATTATATCCATCAACATATCGTAGCGGGTTGCGTCCACAACGTTAATTGCATAAATATCCTTGACTGCCTTATAATATCTCCGTACATTTTTTAATATATCCCCCGGCCTCGCCACCCCTGTGGCCTCTAAAATTACAACATCCGGTTGATATAATTTTTCCACATTTTCAAGGGTTTCAATAAGTCCTACAGAAAGGGTGCAACATATACAACCGCCAAATAGCTCCTGTACCTGTAATCCCTCAAGATTGAGGTAATCCCCATCGATACCTATTTCACCTATTTCGTTTTCAATAATGGCAATCCTTTTAGATGACAAGCTTAGCTTTTTTGCAATATGCAAAAGCAGAGTTGTTTTTCCTGAACCGAGAAAGCCTGATAGTATTAGTAATTTCATAAATACCTTAAAAGTTTTGTTGTTTTGCATCAACTGTAAACCAAGACACTAAGCAGTAGTGATCTTTTGCGTTGTCAATGAGCGGACTTTCTAATAATCACCTTGCTGGGCACATTGAGTCTAATTACTATAAGCTACCCTTTTTCACTCATTACCTTCAAACAGTAGGAAACCCCCTCCATTTAGTCAGTGGTTTAATAGTCTGCACTAAGGTTATCCTTGATAGTTGGGTTTGTAACCCCTCCTCCAACGATGAGCTTGAAATCATCTATAAGGTGTTTTCCCAGCATATTGTTGTCTACTTTTCAAGAGTTGGGTGAATATATTTGTTTTCACCTCAAAAATAACCTAATGACATTATGTTTGTCAAGTAAATAATAGGGCTGAACTATGATTTATCAAATATTTTCATAGTAATGCTAATATTTCACCACCTTTAATAACAAGCTGACTATATTTCAGGCAGTATTTTACTATCTGTCGTTTAAGAGTTTGACTAAGTAGAGAAGGTCTTTTTGAATCGAAATATTGCTTGCTGGGATGGAAATGTTGAAGTTGAACCTGCCTTTTTGAAGGAAAATATTGCAGGCTTAAAAGCATTTAGCAGTCTTGTGGAAGAAATGACGAATTTGCCACGTCGTTCGCCCGATCAAAGGTCGGCTTTTTAAATAAATATTCTCGTCTTAAATAACAGTTTTTTTTATGCACCTCCACTGACAAGCAAGAGCTTGCCAGTGCCACCCAACACACCCCACCCATCAATGATTTCAATTGTGTGCCCTTGCAGTAGTTTTGATTATGCCCCTTTCCTGCGACCATGAACAATCGGTTCGACCTGTGAAAGCTCCACCACCGGTATGTGGCATAAAATCCAATTCCCCTTTTCCGACCGCTGCCACTGCGGCTCCTCCCTTTCGCACACCTTCCCATTGTCTGGAAGCATCTCTCTCCTTTGACACCGTGTGCTAAAACGACAACCTGTTGGTGGATTAATGGAGCTTGGCACCTCCCCCAAAAGTCGAATACGTTTTTTGGTTATCGTAGGATCGGGTATGGGAACGGCAGAGAGAAGTGCCTCGGTATATGGGTGGTACGACGGTGCGTAGAT
>JAUWME010000267.1 GCA_030613285.1 Candidatus Zymogenus sp.
GGTCATGCGGGGGAAAAGCTCCATGTTTTGAAATGTCCTCGCGATTTTTAGCCCCGCCACCCTATGGGGTTTTAGTCTTGTAATGTTCCGTCCCTTAAAGTGTATGGTTCCAAAATCGGGCCGGCACTCCCCGCTGATGCAGTTAAAAATTGTGGTTTTGCCTGCGCCATTGGGGCCGATGATGGAAAATATCCGTCCCTCCTTGACGTCAAACGAGACATCTGAGAGGGCTTTGATTCCGCCGAAAGCGATGGAGAGATTTTTAACTTTTAGTATTGACATCAAAAACCTTTAAACGCTCCTTTTTGTCCGCCTTGTGAAGAGGCCCTCTGGCCTGAATATCAAAACAACGATAATCACGATAAATGCAAAGGGCGTCCTAAAACCCATGGAGACGTAGTACCCAAAGAGATTTTCCGAAACTCCCAGCATCCATCCCCCGATGATCACCCCCGGAAGGCTTCCCAACCCCCCCAGCACCGCTGCCGAAAAGGCCTTCAGAAATGGAAATAGCATAACCGTATTGTCGAGGTTTAGCTTTGATGCCGTTAATACACCGGCGGTTGCGGCAAGGACTGAGCTTATTCCCCAGGTGATAGCGAAAATCTTTCTTGTCCCAATGCCCATAAGGCCAGCTGCCTCCTTGTTTTGAAATGTTGCCCGCATGGCAATCCCGACCTTTGTAAAGCGAAAAAAGAGGTACAGTACAAGGATGATACCGGCGGTTATTGCAAGGATGATAAGATCGAGCTGGTTCACCGGTGTTTTCCCTAACTTTAGAACCTGAAAATCCCTGAGGGGCGGCGGCATGGCGTAGATTTCTGTCCCGAAAAGACCGATTACAACACCGTCTATTATCTGCCAGATACCAATGGTGATTACTATCAGACCCAAGTGGCTGGGTTCTCTGGCGGGTCTCAAAAAAAGCATCTCCAAAATTACGCCGAAAAAAAACGCAAAGGCGGCAGAGAGAATAACAATGAGGGAAAAGACTACTATTGACAAGAAATTGACATCAAGACTGCTTAATATTTTGATATTGGAAGTAAAATCGAATAGAAGAGATGATATTGGGGCCATATATTTTGTCATCAAGAGATAGATTAGAAAGGTCGTAACCAGCCCCATGTTTCCGTGGGCAAAGTTAAGGACGTCGTTTGTCTTGTAGATCATAACGATGCCGAGGGCAATTATGCCGTAAAGGCATCCGGTGGCCAACCCCTGTATAGTGAGATATGTAATGGTTTCAATGATGTTCATTTTTTAGTCGCAGCTATCTTTAGTAATCTACTTATTTTGTCCCCTCTCGTTTTTAAGAAGGTTCGATAACATCCCGCTCAATCCCCGTGGTTGAAATATCACGATAACGATCATGATTGTCCCGACGATGATGGTGCTCATGAAGTTGTATTTTGAGAAAAGCTGGGGTAGTATGTTCAAAAGGGTGGCCCCCAAGACCGAACCGAAGATGGAGCCGAGCCCCCCCACAACTATCATGGCGATCATGTCGATATTTGTCATGATGCCGTACTGGGATGGAGAAATCCAATCCATCATGTTGGCGTGGAGGGCGCCGGCAACGCCCACATAGAATGCAGAGACCGCAAAGGCCAGAGTTCTGTAGTAGGTAAGGTTTATCCCGGAAGCGCCCGCCGCAACCTCGCTGTCGCCGATGGCCACAAAGGCTCTGCCGATCTTTGACCTTACAATTTTAAATGCAAAGAGAACAAGGAGGAGCGTGATTGTGAGGATTATGAAATACACCTGCTCTCTGCCGGAAAACTCTATACCAAGAATTGTTACCTTTTCAATGACCAAGTGTCCAAGTATCGAAATGGGGGGAGAGGAAAGCCCGCTCCGGCCACCGGTAATTGATTCTGTTAGGACAAGGCCCTGCTCGACAAATATCCCAAAACCGAGGGTTACAATGGCGAGATAAGGCCCCTTTGTCCTTAGAGCAATAAGTCCAAGGACAAAACCGATGAAGGCTGCAATAAGGCCCGACATGATAACAACCGCAATGAATGGAGGATTGATATTAAAAGGTAACTTGAGGTGGAGCATTGTGAGGACGGAAATGTATGCCCCCATTGCCATGAAGCCCGAATGCCCAAGAGAGATTTGACCTGTAAATCCTACAAGGAGGTTTAAGCCTATTGCCACTATGGAGTAAATCAAAATGAGAGTTGCAATATAAACGAGGTATGTTCCCGCAAAGAGGGGAAACAAGAAAAGCGAGAATATCGAAATAGCAGTAAACAGGGCAATGCGTCTGTTTTTTATCAGCCTTATGTCGTTGTAGTAATCGCGTTTTTGGTTCATGGTTCGTTTGGGAACGGGTTTTTTAATGCCGCATCTGTAAAAATATCTCAAATTTTTAAGCTGTTAATGACTTTCATTATTCGCCCCGCAATTAGTACAAGAGGCTTTTGTGGGCTTTAATTATTGCCTGCTTCTATATAACAAAAGTTTTTACCAAATACAAGATTTTTTAAAGATTTTCTTTGACATTCTCCGCTTTTGCTATGTACAATTATCTCTTGTTAGTGTATCTTCTTGTTGTGTTGGGGTTGATTGAAGTGGATTTTATGTGATTGAGACGGTTGTGGAGAGTTAGTAGTCAAAAACTGTTTTGTGTAATGTCTGCTGAAGTTGCACATAAAAATAGAAGGTTGCTTTACAATGAAATTCAAAAAAAATAAGGAGATAATCATGGCAAAGAAAAAAGAGAGCGAATACTCAAAGAAACCTTGGGTAAAATTCTACCCAGAGGGCGTCCCGGAAATGCTTGAATTTGAAGATGTTACGCTCCCGGAGGCTATGGAGCGGACGGTGAAGAGATTTCCAGACAAGCCAGCCGGCTTCTATATGGGAAAGACAATTTCTTTTAAGGAATTTGGGGATCTTGTAAATCGTTTTGCAACGGCCTTGGCCGGCATGGGTGTAAAAAAAGGTAGCAGGGTGGCAACGCTCCTGCCCAACATACCCCAGATGACCATCGCCTATTACGGTGCTATGGTGGCGGGTGCCACCCTTGTCCTAAACAACCCCCTCTACACCGATCATGAGCTGGAATATCAGCTTAACGACTCCGAGTCGGAATTTCTTGTTACCCTTGACCTTTTAGCACCGAGGATGATTGCATTAAGACCCAAAACCGGTGTAAAGAAGATCATCGTCTGCCACATCAACGACTATCTGCCGTTTCCAAAAAAACAGCTCTTTCCACACGTAAAAAAGGCGATGTTCAAAAAAATTGAAAAGACCGACAATGTCTTCGAGTTTTTAGATCTCATAAAAAAGAACAAGCCAAATCCCCCGAAGGTCAAGTTCAGCTTTGATGACATGGGCACAATTCAATACACGGGGGGGACAACAGGGGTTTCCAAGGGTGTTGTGCTAAGCCACGGGAATCTCAGCAAAAACGTCCAGCAAATCTCGGCTTGGTACCCAAGCTTTGTGCAGGGGGAAGAGTCGGCGGTGGCGTGTCTTCCTTTTTTCCACTCTTTCGGGATGACGTGCGTGATGAACTTTGGTATCTGGAATGGTTGGGCGGGGGCGTATATTCCCAGGCCTGAGCCCCAGCCAATCCTTGAGGCCATCGATAAATATAAGTTGTCATTTCTCCCCGCCGTTCCAACGATGTTCATCGGGATGTTGCAGCACCCCGATTTTAAGAAATACGATTTGAGTTCAATAAAGGGTTGCTTCTCCGGCGCAGCGCCCCTGCCCGTTGAGGTAATCAAGGAATTTGAGGAGGCCTCCGGTTCTCAGATTTGCGAAGGGTACGGGCTTTCCGAAACCTCGCCTGTAACTCACATTAATCCCTTCGGCGGACAGACAAAAATTGGGAGTATCGGAGTTCCCGTTCCAAATACCGAGGTCAAGATCGTTGACATCGATACGGGAAAAGAGGAAGTGCCCGTGGGTAAACCGGGAGAAATCCTCATCAAGGGGCCGCAAGTTACAAAGGGATATTACAAAAAACCGAAGGAGACAAAGCAGACTATTAAGAACGGCTGGCTCTACACCGGTGACATCGGCACGATGGACGAGGAAGGATATTTTTACATTGTCGACAGAAAGAAGGACATGATAATCGCCGGCGGTTACAACATCTATCCCAGAGATATCGATGAGGTACTCTTCGAGCATCCGAAGGTGATGGAGGCCTGTACAATCGGGGTGCCCCACGAATATCGGGGGGAAACTGTAAAGGCCTACGTTGTTTTAAAAGAGGCGAAGACCGCAACGGAAGAGGAGATGATTAACTACTGCAAGGAGAAACTTGCAAAATACAAGGTTCCGAGGATGGTCGAATTTACCGACAGCTTACCCAAGAGTGCCGTGGGAAAGATATTGAGAAAAGAGCTGAGGGCAAAGGAGCTTGAGAAGATGGAG
>JAUWME010000011.1 GCA_030613285.1 Candidatus Zymogenus sp.
TAGAAGCAGGTGGTGGTGAGAGCGCCGAAGAGGCCGTCACCAACAAAGACATCGGTATTGAAGTCAGGGACTCAAAACGAGCTATGCAAGACGATATGGCCGAAGTCAAGTCCATTCTTCAATTCATCTTAAAGCTCATCAAAGAAAAAGCCCTGACCTTCAATGATATCTACAACATGTTGGCCGATAGAATGGCGCGCGACCACGAGAAAATGACGGGGCGAAAGATAGTTTATTAATACTTTAAACATTGAACCACCGGGGGGCGATTTGTTTTGAACAAATCAAATTGCTCCTAATAACATCTCCTACCATCTCAATCCCCCAAAAAACTTTAAAATCATCAAAACAGACCCAACTTGTTGTGGTTAATACGTCCCAAAGCTTCAAATAAAATAATATGCAAAAGCTTGTTTTTCTTCTACAAATTTGGTAATCTTAACTTAGTTTGGTATACTGCGATAGAAACCTTTTTAAAGAGGTACTAATATAAGTCAACATGTTCCTATTAAGGGTTTGGGTGATGCCTCATGGTTGGTGTTGAAAATGGGAAAGTGGTGGGGGAATTTCGAAAAGCCGAGTTGTTGGTTGTGCAAAACATGTTTCATCCAACGGAGACAACAGAGCTTGCTGACTCGATTCTTCCCGCCGTACAATGGTGCGAAAAACAGGAAACTTTATCTCTGTCGAAAGGCGAGTTGAGCTTGTTAAAAAGCTCATCGAACCACCGGGAGAGGTGAAGCTGGATTATGAAATCATCTGACTTGTGGCACGGGCCATGGATTTTGAGAAGGAGTTTCCGTACGAGAAGACGGAGGTTCCCGACGACGAGTACCCCATGGTTTTCCTGACGGGGAGGTTGACGGGATACTTCAACACAAGGACTCATACAGGCAGATTGCCACAGTTGAAAAAAATGGTCCCCGATGGATTTGTGAGCATTAACCCTGATGATACTGATAAACTTGGGGTTAAAGAGTGCGATGCTGTCGATGTTGTATCACATCGGGGAAAGGTTACACTGCCTGTGTACATCACGAAAATCTCCTTGTCGGCACAATCTTTGTTTCTTGGCAGTATGTAAGTACCATCTTGGTCGGTGAGGGGAAGCTCGTAAACCGCATTACTAATCCGGTCTATGACAAACATTCCAAATAACCGGAGTACAAGTTTACTGCGGTGAGGATAGAAAAAGTCTCTTAAAGGGAGAGGAGTTTTTCAATGGAAAAAACTGAGGAAAAAACGGAACTTCAGTCAGTACAGCAGAAGATCAAGTTATTTGATACGCTTCTGCGCACCTCCACAGACGGAATCGTCATCACCGACTTTAATCAGAACATCATCATGGTCAATGAAGCATTCTGCAACTTTTTTGGTAAGGATATTGGAGAGTTGGCGGAGACGAACCTCTTTGTCTGGCTGGAGCAACTGGACGGAGATGCCCCCAAACGTTGGGCAAATATGGAAAAGGGGGTGCGAAAAGAAGGAGAGAGCAGGGACGTGGAGTTTACAAAGACTACGAATGATACAGCTCTTCACATGAGTGTCAATGCTTCTGTCATTGAGCGTGTGGCAGAAGCGGAGAACGGCGGTATTGTAAGTATCTGGCGCGACGTTACGGAGAAAAAGCGGGCCGAAGAGGCGCTGCAAGAAAGAGAAGCGCAATTATCAACAATCCTATCCTCATCTGCAGTAGGAATTCTTTATGCCGAGAACAGAAAAATAAAGTGGGCGAATGAGGCTATGGTTGAGATGTTCGGTTATAAAGATGTGGAAGAATATATAGGGAAAGACAGCAGAATGTTTTACCCAACAGATGAAGAATACGAACGTGTCGGGAAAGCAGTTTACGAAAGTCTTAAAGGCGGAAGAGATGCATCAACCGATGCTAAATTTGTTAGAAAGGATGGTTCAATATTTGATGGACACGTAAAGATAAGCGCCCCTGACCCATCAAAACCGATAAGTGGAACCATCGCCAACTTGATTGATATCACCGAGATCACCGAGAGAAAGCGGGCCGAGGAGGCATTAAAGAAATCTGAAGATAACTACTAAAACCTTGTTAAAAACATTGACGACATTATCTATCTTGTGGATGAAAAGGGAAAGATCAAATTTATTAATGACTCATTTGAGAGAACAACAGGCTACAAAATTGATGGGTTAATTGATAAAGATTTTATGGATATAATCGTGCCTGAATCTTATACATATGCTGCAGAAATATTTAAGAGACAGCTTGCCGGTGAGGACGGAGGTGTTTTTGAACTCAGTTTTTATAATAAAAGGGGACAGATACGAGTATTAGAAATTCGAGAAAAGCTCATATGGGAGGGTAATAGAGTAGTTGAAATACATGGCATCGGCAGAGACATCACCGACCGCAAGCAGGCGGAGAAGGAGATAAATGAAACCAATCAACTCCTTATAGAACGTACGATAGAACTTTCACAATCCGAGGAGAGGTGGCGAACTCTCTTTGAGACCAGTATGGATGTCGTTTACATTTCCACGGTCGATGGAAGATATCTCGATATCAATCTTGCTGGGGAGGAGCTTTTTGGATACACGAGGGAAGAGCTCTTTGAATTAGATATTGGCAAGGATCTTTACAAAGACCCAAAAGAACGGGAAAAATTCCAAAAGGTTATTAAAAAAGATGGATTTGTCAAAAACTACGAGATTACTTTTATGAAAAAAGATGGCATCATCATTAATGCTCTTTTAACGGCAACCGTCAGAAAAGACAGTGTAGGAAATATTATCGGCCACCACGGGATTATCAGGGATATCACCGAAAGGAAGCGGGCAGAGCAAGCACTTAGAAAAGCTAAAGAAGAGTTGGAGGTAAAGGTTGAAGAAAGAACTTTAGAGCTTAGAGAATCGAACAAAGAATTGCAATTGGAAGTTCTTGAGAGGAAGCGTGCTGAGGAGGAGCTTCAAGATAGCGAGGCGAAACTTAACGAGGCTCAACAAATTGCGCACATTGGCAGCTGGAGTTTGGACTATACTGCTGACGCCATCTACCAATGGTCAGACGAGGTATATAGGATATTTAACCAAACACCAGAAACTTTTACACCAACGGTTAATCAAGTTTTTGAGCTAGTTCACTCGGAGGACAGGGAAGTTTTAAGTAATGTAATGGGTGAGGCTATTGAAAATTGCAGTAAAGAACTTTCTTATGAGTATCGTATATTAGCCCTCGACGGTTCCATTCGTCATGTTCTTTCCACTTCAAATATAGTCTATGATAAAAAGGGAATTCCCCTAAGGGTACTTGGAGTTACTCAAGACATCACCGAGAGAAAGCTGGCCGAGGAGGCGCTGCGAGAGAGTGAAGTAAAACTTAACGAGGCACAGCAAGTTGCGCACATCGGTAGCTGGGATATAAACTATCGTACTGATTTCATCTACCATTGGTCAGACGAGATGTATCGAATATATAACCAAACACCGGAGACTTTTATACCAACCTTAGAAAATGTTGTTGAGAAAATTCATCCGGATGACCGGGAAGATTTTATAAATTCACGAGTTGAGAATTTTAAGAACCAACAGGAAAAGTACTCCCTTGAACATCGTATAATAAATCCTGACGGGTCTATTCGTTACCTTGTGTCCATCGGAAATTTAGTTTATGAAAAAGATGGCGCTCCTCTAAAGATATCTGGAGTAACACAGGACATAACCGTGAGAAAGAGGATGGAGGAAGAGCTTATTGAGGCCCAGAAGATGAAGGCTGTGGGGACGTTGGCTGGCGGCATCGCCCACGATTTTAATAACATTCTGGCAACAGTAATGGGTTATGCCTCCTACCTTAAAGAGAAATATAAAGACGATGAACAAATTTACAACGGGCTTAATGCTATTGAGAAATCTACTATCAGGGCATCGGAATTGACCGAACAGATACTTGCCTATTCAAGGAAGGGGAGGCTTGAGATTAAACCTTTTAATCTTAATAGTGTGATCAAAAATGTTTATGAAATAATTGTAATTTCTTTTAAAAAGACCATTGATGTTGTATTGGATATCGACGAAGACCTGAAAAATATTAAGGGTGATATGTCCCAATTGAATCAGGTGGTGCTGAACCTTGTCATCAATGCCAAGGAAGCGATGGGTGGGGCTGGAACGCTTAGGATAGAGACTTTTAGCAAAGTTATTGGAGATGAAGATGAGGCGGCGGAACTTAAGGTTGTACAGGGAAGCTACTCCTGCATGAAGTTTACGGACACGGGACACGGGATGGACAAAGACGTGTTGGCAAGGATTTTTGAGCCGTATTTTTCTACGAAGTCAGACAGGACGAGTACCGGCCTTGGGATGAGTGTAGTTTTTGGAATTGTTAAGGGCCACAACGGTTTTATTGGCGTCAATAGTGAGGTAGACAGAGGGACTGAGATTACTATTTATCTGCCGACTACGGAGCATTTGAAGGATGTGAAAAAGGAGGATGATTTCGATGCGCTTGGCGGTTCTGAGACCATCCTTTTAATTGACGATGAGATAAGCGTTCTTAAGATGTCAGAGAGGATACTTAAAGATGCTGGTTACAAGGTTTTTGCAAAATCATCTGGCAGGGAGGGGTTTGAGGAATATGAAAAGGCCCCGGCGCAGGTGGATCTTGTTATCCTTGATGTGGTTATGCCGGACATGGCGGGTGATGAGATTCTTGAGAAGCTTCTCAAGTTAGACCCTGATGTGAAGGTGCTTTTGATCAGCGGGTATTCGGATAAGGACCAGCACAACGATCTTCTTGAAATGGGGGCAGCGGATTTTATTGGGAAGCCATTTGTTGTGAACAAACTGCTTGCTAAGATCAGGGAGGTTTTAGCTCTTTAGTTCTATTTTAGTGGTGGATGTTTTTTTTAAATTCTCTCTTGTTGACATTTAGATGTTGTGCCAATTTGGGGAAAAGCATTGAAGGGTGAACAGTGAAGGGTAAGGGGGAATTGGTGATATGTTAATATGAAAAAAAGGGGGGATATTGATCCCCCCTTTTTTAGCGTTGTCTTTTTTTGCGGTTATATTAGCATAATTGACCTTGCTTGCTCAGCCAGCCCTTTTGACCGACCGATTTCAATCAATACTGACTAATACCTTTGGTAGCCGCCACCGCCACCGCCGCCGCCGCTTCTTCCGCCCCGAGCTCTGCTTCTGGGGGGATGCGGTTCGTCGATGTTCAGTGTGCGTCCGGAAAAGTCCGTACCATTCAGATCTTCTTTGGCTTTTTCAGCTTCTGTTGGATCTGACATCTCGATAAACCCAAAACCTCTTCCTTCGATGACTTTGGCCTCAATGACCTCACCAAATGGGGAAAAGAGTTCTTCAAGATCTTCGGAGGTTACTGAATATTTGAGGTTACCGACAAAAAGTTTCTTCCCTTGCATCTTTGACTCCTTCTTCTCTTATTTAACAATGGTTGCTCTGGAGGCTATAACAAGGAAAATCAAACACCGATACCTCTTATTAAGAAACACAATATTAAACACAAGAACAAAAAATAGAAAAAATTGAAATGGAACAATCATGAACATTGGGTAACTGGTTTCAGCTTGAGTGTTAAATATCCACTCTATAACCCTATCATACGACCAACCCCATCTCTTTTTTATACGGGACACTGCGCCCCGATACTTATTACTTTGGATATTATAGTAAAAATGGTTGAATGTCAAGAAAAAAATGATGATTATTGGTTACTATCGCAATAGATTTGCCGTTTGTAGTAAAAACACTCTTTTTGTAAAAAATGTTCTATGTTGTATGAAAAGGATGATTGTATGTGAAATAGAAAATTGGACCGATAATTGGTAGTCTTCACACTTTTATTAGAGATAAATGTTGCATATTTACGCAATCATAGCAGAAAGGAAAGAAAAATGTTCTTGAAAGCAATAGTTATATTTTATACATATCAATAGTCAAGCAGACAACGATATTTACGGCATAATCAACAGCAATACCATAAGTGTAGGATCTTCAGGTGATGCTGCTCATGGAATCTATTTCAGAGCTGGGGACAATGCAGACCTCTGAGGAATTGCATAGAATAATAAAGCAATCCTTAATCTCGGTACGGTGGGGTATCGTATAGAGTTTTGTTCAAGAGATAATAGCGACTTTTTCAGAATTGCAAACAGCAATGCCGTCAGCGTTACCGGCAGTGTTGGGACGTGCATCGCGCTGTAGCTGAGTATAATATTAAACTTCAAAGAATCATTTAGAAAAACCAAAATTGAAAACCATCTGGGGCCTGATATTAAAAGGGCCCCTATTTTTATGTAGAGTTGAGATGTGGAATCATCAACCATACAATCCTTTTTACAAACTCTTTAATAATCCCTTGCCTTTTTAGCTGTTTATACTATATATTGAATATGGTAGATGCTGCCTAATGGAACTCTGTTTTTACTTGTTGGCTTACAATTTGAGGGACTATGACGCACCGCTTTAACATTTCAGATGAATGGGGGAGAAATGAGATTTATGATTCTTCCCAATCGAAGATAAATGTCGGCAGTGGTTACACCACAGATATTGTAGTCAAAGATTTAAATGTCTCCAGAAACCACGGCGTATTTGAGGTTGGTGAAAATAGTGTAATCTACAGCGATACAAGTAAATACGGAAGTGTGGTTGGGGGTGAATTGATACAGGGTGAGGCGATTGAAATACGGGAGGGTGTGGGAGTTGTTGTTGGCAAAACAGCCATCGTCTATCAGGGAGAGGTGGAAGGTGGCCGAAGCGATGATTCTCCCCCTGTAATTAAAAAACCCGATTGGGACGGTGAAGGGGGTGACGGGGTTGATGGGGATGTTGCCCATCCAGAAGAGATTGTTGATGATGTGTTTAACCCTCCTATGGATGATTCCACGGCAATGGAAGTGGAGACTTCGAAATCGTTAGAGACCGGTAGGCAAAAGCTCAGTACACTGTTGAAAGGCGTTACTGCAGCCTCTGAGGCTGTCTTCGAAGGAGATATCAGCAATGGAGTCCGGGAAGGAGGAAATATGTCCCAATTGGGAGTTAAAATTCCGAAAAACTTCTTTGTATGGTTAAGTATAGCTTTATTTCCATTATACATTACTTGTCTTTGGCCATTTGCTCTGATTGTAAATATTGCCTCACTGATAGTAGTACACAAGATTGAAAAACGTACCGGAGAAGCTCCTACCGGGAAGGGGTGCTTGTTTGTCGTGTTGGCGTTGCCGATTATCATTATGATAGGTTGGATTATTATATTTACTATTAAAGGTTAAATTAATTGCAAAAAATTAGAAACAACGATGAGCTTGTTCTACTTTTAATGTGGTTTAAAAAATTGATGGAGGATACGATGATTTCTATGAAAATGAGGTCAATGCATGAAATTTGTTTTAAAGGCGCCTTGACCCTGATGGTTTTAGCGCTTACCTTTGTTGTCTATTTGGCCCCTGCCAACTCACAGGGATTAGACACAAGGCCACCAACCAATCTTGAGAGGATGAACATCACCACAACGATAGAAACGGTATTTCAGGGGTGGGCGCAGCTTAACCTAAACCTGTACATGAGCGCTTGGTCTTTTAACGCCCGACAATATTTTAAGAACGGCACAGAGCGGGACTACAACCAGATACTAAATTCCAGAAGAAACGCTTTTAAAAAATACAGCCGTGTGGATTACTCGTGGACAATGATAGGGTGTGACATCGTTGGCAACAAGGCTTACGTTGCATGCAGCTACACGATGAAATTTTTTAAGAAGAACGGGAGCAGCTTCACTGAGAATGAGGACGAATATTATACCCTTGAGATTATGCCAGACGGAAGGTGGTTGATCACCGAGAACTACGACTATCTGAAAATATTTTAGTCTTACATGAGACTTGGAGGAAAACTTGGAAGCCACAGATGTTACACGACAATATCTTGAGAGAATTAATTCCAGAAGGGAGTTTATTCGCATCACAGGGAAATGGAGTTTCATGGCTGGTGTGATATCCCTGCCCAAAATATTTGGGGGGATATCACTGGGGACGTCTTCTGCTTTGGGTTTTAGCTCTGGAGATGGTTTTAAGGGGGGCGTCAGCTATTTTGGCAATCGCGACCCGAAACATGTAAAGAAGGATATGAAGGACATTGTGGCCCACGGTTGCAGCTTTGTGGTTCACACCTTCTCTGAGGTCGATTACCACTACTACACGAAAACGATGAAAGAGATTGTAAACATTTCCCACGATTTGGGACTTACGGTCTACATCGATCCCTGGGGTGTCGGGGGAGTCTTTGGTGGTGAAGCTTTCTCACGGTTTGTAATGAAAAACCCAGACAAGACCCAGCGTCTTGCAGACGGCAAACATTTGCCGTCTGCGTGTCTCAATCAAAAGCCATTTTATAACTTTATGAAGCGTTGGGTAGATAAGGCCGCAGAAACCGGAGCCGATGTGCTCTTTTGGGACGAGCCGCATTTTTATATCCCAAGAAACGTCTGGCGAAAGAAGCAAGGGCCTGCCGAATGGGCCTGTCGATGCGACCTTTGCATATCGCTTTTTCGGGAGAGGTTTGGCAGGGAGATGCCGAAGGTTATGGACAAAAACGTCATCAAGTTTCGAGATGAGTCAATTGTTGCCTTTTTTGAGGGAATAACAGAATATGGTGCGGGGCAGAAAATGAAAAATGCCCTTGTAATGCTTCCAGAGGAGAATTACCTCACCGGTGTTTCATCTTGGGAAAAGCTTGTGTCTCTAAAATATGTGGATATTTTTGGTACTGATCCCTACTGGATAATTTTTAGGAAGGAACTCGACTCTTACATTAGGGATGCGTCAAGAAGGGTCATAGAGATATCAAAAAAGTACGGAAAGGAGCCGCAGATGTGGGTGCAGGCATACAAAGTTCCGGCAGGACGGGAGAGTGAGGTGAGGCGCGCCATCGATGTTATTTTAGATGAGGGAATTAGAAACATCGCAGCATGGAGTTACTGCGGAGGCGCACCAATGAATCTGAAGAGTGACAACCCGAACCTTGTTTGGAAGATCCTCGGAGAGGCTTTTCTGCGGGCGCAAAGGCTTTATGGGTGAGCGAAATAGAGTAAAAACGGCGGAGTAAAAATAGACGCTTTACTTTTTTACTAATGTTTCGTGAGTTTTTCTTTGAAGTTATCGTGAAATAGTGTTAGTATATCTAAAAAAGGGAGTTTTAAATGAAAAAATCAACTGTTTTATTGTCGATATTGATGATTATCTCTTTTGCTTCGGTATCTTTTGCAAATGAGCTAATTGTCCAAGATAAACTTTTTACAAACGTAGCCATTATAGATTCCGATGGAAAAATCTACGATGAAAGGAGATGGACGCTGGGAAGCTATAACTCCAAGGGGACAGTGTATGATTATGCGTATAAACATATCGGGTTTGTGGAGGTGGAGGATAATGTGAGTGAGGTGAGGGATATCCACTACAAGGTACTGGCACGGGTTGCCGAAAATGGCGAAATAGTTGACATTGATGGAAATTTAATCGGGATGATAACCGGTACTAAGGTTACAGATAAAGATGGGAAGATCCTCTACAGGCTTTCCGGGGAGAAGGTTCAAAAGGGTCTTCTAATATATCTGTTTTTCTTTACTAATGCTTTTGGGAGTAAATAATATCACACTTAGAAATTACACCGAAACAGAAGGATTTTCTTTTCCTGAACGTGAAAAAACACTGGCGGTTTTTATCGACTTTGAGAATTTGGCACTCGGTTTTACCAAGGGGAAAGGTGTCAAGTTCGATATCCAAAAGGCGTTGGAAAGGCTTTTGGAAAAGGGCAAAATAATTGTAAAGAAGGCCTATGCCGACTGGGGTCGATTTTCTGAGTACAAACAACCCTGCCACCAAGCCGCAGTGGAGCTTATTGAAATTCCCAAACGGTTTATGACCGGGAAGAACTCTGCGGATATTAGACTTGCGGTGGATGCCATCGACTTGTCGTATGCCAAGGAGCACATCGATACATTCGTCATAATATCGGGAGATTCAGATTTTTCCCCCCTTGTTTCAAAGCTCAAAGAAAACGGGAAATACGTCATCGGGATGGGCATGAAGGATTCCACCTCAGATCTTCTTATGAACAACTGCGACGAATTCATCTTTTACGAAGACTTAGAGCGCCCCGCAACAGAGCCCCCGATAATAGACTCAAAGCTTCCGAAGGAAAAACGTGAGGCTTTCTCCTTTGTAGTTTCAGCTGTTACTGCCCTAATCAGGGAAAACACGGAGATCATCTACTCATCAATGGTCAAAGACACGATAATCAGAAAGCGTCCATCGTTTAATGAATCGTATCACGGCTATCGCTCCTTCTCGGAGCTTCTGGAAGACGCCCAGAAGAACGGGCTTATCACGCTAAAAATAAACTCCAGAAGTGGAACATACGTTGTTACAGGCTTCGGCACCGCCAAATAACGGGGGGTTGTCGGTATGTGTAGGTTGGGCGATTGATTGTTACAACATTGAAGGGGGTGTAGTATGTTTCCACACCTGACGAGATGTAGGTGGGGTTACTGCATTGATTCAATAGCAAGTTTGGTCTCCAACACGACATCAATAGTAAGTTGGGTTGCAGGCCTGATAGAATGGCGGGCTTTATGGTATTACTTACCTCCTTCCAAGCATAACATCGCTTAAAAAGCTGGTCCTTTTTTTTCATCCTTATTTTCCAACCTCACCTATAAAAAATCGTCCAAACGCATTTTTTTCTTGACATCTATATACAACCAATATATATACTTTAGATATAGCCCTCGCAGATAAAATGAAGTGATACAGTTTTTTTCCAATACAGTGTCAAGGAAAAGTGATGTCCATCAAATTTGCAATCCTCGGACTCCTGCACTACAAAGATATGCACGGCTACCGAATCAAGGAACACATCGAAAGAAACTTCGGCAATATGTGGTCCATCAACTACGGACAAATTTATCCAAACCTAAAAAAACTGGAAACTGAAGGGCTTGTCACAAAAAAAGACATTTCCCAGATCAACGCACCAAATAAAAAACTATATATGCTAACAGAGAAAGGACGTGAAACCTTCACCGAATGGCTCTTCACACCACCGGATCGGGGGATGCTCATCAGGGACCCCTTTCTGCTGCGGTTTATCTTTTTTGGTTTTGGAGATAGAAAAAGTTCTATTAAAATCATTGACGAGCAGATTGTAAATTACGAGCGTCAGCTAAAAAAACGAAAGGAAAACATAATAAAGTGGGAGAAGCAGGATGTTTACGTGCGACTTATGGCAGACCTCGGATTGAATTTTAACGAGATGATGCTAAAGTGGCTCAACCAAGCAAGAGCCGAGATAAACAAAAGCAGTGATGGTGATTTAGCCAATGCGGCGGGGTTCTTCAGCGATTGAGGGGGTTGCTGGTAAAAATTAGCTCAAAGGGTTGGGGTGCTTGATGAAATGGGGTTGATGGGTTAATGGAGATTAATTGGGAGATGTTTTTAGGATTTATGACAATATTTGGTTTTTTATATCAATTGGGGAGACAAAATTGAAGTTTGATGGAATTACACTGGTAACCGGCGCCGCAGGGTTTATGGGGAGCCACGTGGTGGAGCATCTGGCAAAGAGTGGTGTCAAGGTCAGGGCCACTGCCCGCCCAAGAAACGACCTCTCGTTTTTTGAAAAACTCGGTGTTGAGTACGTCGCCGCCGATCTCACAAAGCCGGAGACCTTGCCCCCCCTCTTTGAGGGTAATGTGGATAGGGTCATGCATCTGGGAGCAATCTGCAACTTTTCCACACCTTACAACAAGCTCCAGCCTACCAACGTCAAGGGGGTGGATTTGATAACCGACCTTGCCATAAAAAACGGTGTAAAACGCTTTATTCACGTAACCTCAACGAGCGTGTATGGACTTTACAGGGGAACTCCGTTTGTTGAGGATGACCCCAGGGAGCCAAACACAGACTACGGCAGGAGCAAGCGGGATGGTGAGGACATCCTGTTTAAAAAGATCGAAGATGGGTTAAATGCAGTTCTTGTCAGGCCCTGCACAGTCTATGGCCCCCGTTGCACTGATGGCGCAGGGAAGGCATTTTCAAGGCCCACCGACATCGCAGCCATTCCGGGAAAGGGGGATGTGCTTTTGTCCAACGTTCGCGCCGAGGACGTTGCAGCGGCTATTGATCATGCTTCTCTCCTTGACGTAAAACCGGGGGAGAGTTTTAATATCGCCGATGGCTCTTACCCCTCTCTTGAAGATGCCCTAACTGAGGCTGCTCTCGCCTTTGGGAAAAAACCGCCAAAGCTTCATCTTCCCATCGGTGTGGTCAAGGTTGCGGCAAAGGTGGATGGATTCATCTCAGGGTTGAAGGGAAAAATCCCAGACATAGAATACGACGCCACGAAATTCCTCCACGATGATTACATCGTGGATAATTCGAAACTTGTCAAGACGGGTTTTAAATATGAGTATCCCGATTTTAAAAAGTCGATGGTGGAGATTGCAAAGTTATTTGCTGAGGGGAAGTTAGAGATTCGATAGTTGATGTACTACAATATTTGTCATTCCCTTTTAAAGCGGGATATCCAATAGATATCAATCTAAGTTCTCAATCAAGTTGAGAATGACAGAATAGAGGATTCCCTTCGGAAGCGGGAGTCTATAAAAGTTGGGAATGACACCATAAAAAGTTAGTAAGAAATAAAATTCAATAAAAGGAGAACTACCCTCCCTGCTATTCCCGTAAAAACGACTGCCCTCTTGAAAAAGGGGAGGAATCCATAAAGGCTGGGAATGACACCGTAAAATGTAAGTACGAAATAAAATTCAATAAAAGGAGCAGTTATGAGTAAGGTAATAGTTATCACAGGACTTGCCGACGGCATGGGCCGTTACGTGGCGGAGATGCTTGCTGCAAAGGGATACAGCATTGCGGGGTTTGATGTGGACGAGAAGGGGATAGATTCTTTGAAGAAGGAGCTGAAGAAGATATCCAATGCCGATGTCAAGCACCATCTTGTTGCTTTGGACATCACAAACAGGAAGGGTATCATAAAGTTCAGAGATGAAGTTTTGAAGAAGTACGAAAAAATTGATGTTGTCCTCTCAAACGTTGGGATTGGCTTTTTTGGCCCCTTTGAGGAGGTCGATCTGGAAAAGGCCCTTAAGTGTCTGGAGATAAACATAATTGGCGCCATGTCCATCTTTCAAGCCTTTATCCCGCACATGAGAAAAAATCGGGAGGGAAAGCTGATTGCCATGTCGTCTATCGTGGGGCAGGTTCCATTCCCCTTTGAATCTATCTACACTGCATCCAAGTTTGGCATTGAAGGATGGATCTATGCACTCAAATATGAGCTTGACCCATTTGGGATTAAGTTTGCGATAATAGCACCGGCACAGGTTTCCACATCATTTGCCGCAAAGATACACAAGCTCCCGCCAAAGGATTCAGAATATCTGGAAAGGGTAAAACGGTTCATCGCAAAAGACAACGAGATGATAAAAGACGCCCCGACACCGGAGTTTGCAGCAAAAAAGATTGTAAAGGTCATTGAGAAAAAGAACCCGAAGCTATTTAACCAGATTGAGTTTCAGAGTGTGGTCTTTTACTGGTTGAATAAGCTCTCGCCCCGTTGGTTCAGGGATTTCCTTGTCCTTACGATTATGGATATCCGCAAAAAGTAAGGCTTTTAGAATTTTTAGGTTGGGGATGGAGATAAAAGGGATACAACAATATCTGACTGGCCAATATCTGGATGGCCAATATTTGAATGGCCAGTATCTGTATGGATATTAGAGCTTTGATGGGATGTAGATGGATGTAAAGGGGCTTAAAACGAGTTTTTTCCCTAATATCCTTGTGGTGAGCCTTTGTGATGAAGGAATTTCTTAAAGCCACAGGGGATTTTGGCAAGATTTTTGTGAGCGGTCAAATACTGTTTAGGAAATTTTTACCTTGCAAAAAGAGAAAGGGCAGAGTACACTATTAGTAACTATTAGCAATATCTGTTATTAGTAGTATTTAAGGAGGATAAAATGGCAGTCAATAAATCCGCAGAGACGAGAATGGGCGACACACGGGTGGAGCGTCTGAAATGGGAGATTATCAATGCGCCCCAGGAGGTGAGCGTTGAGAGAGCCCGATATTTTACGCGGGCTATGAAAAAAAATTGGGACAAAGATCCCCTGACAAGGTTTAGCATGGCCACTGCCGATGTCCTCGATAACATCAGTGTGGTAATTCATGACGAGGAGCTTATCGTTGGGGCGAGAACTGAGAAGAAGAAGGGAGCGCCACTCTTTCCAGAGAATAAATCTATCTGGATAAAGGGTGATCTCGATACTTTTAATATCAGGGTACTGCAAAGAGTGCTAATCACCGAAGCCGAAAAGAAGGAGCTTTTGGATGACATCATTCCCTTCTGGGAGGGAAAAAGCGTTGAGGTACGTCTGGACGAGGACCTTCCCCCAGACATCCAAGAGGATATGGATAAGTATATCTTTACTATGATGCTGGAAATAACCTACGGCATCGGCCACTTTACGATGGATCAACCAAAGGTACTCAAGTTAGGTATTTCTGGGATTATCGATGAAGCAAAGGCGCTGAAAGAGAAACTCACAGATGATGAGAAGAGTGGTGAAAAGGGTCTCTTTTACGATGCGGTGATTCGCACACTTGAGGCAGTAATTCGGTTTGCCCATCGATATTCAAAGAAGGCCGCCGAGATGGCAGAAATCGAGTCCGATCCTGTAAGGCGAGAGGAGCTGAAGATAATTTCTGCAATCTGCCAGAAGGTACCGGAGCATCCTGCAGAGACTTTCCGCGAGGCGGTGCAGGCTTTCTCTTTTATCCATCTCATTTCACAAATAGAGTCGGGGGGAAACTCAATCTCACTGGGAAGAATCGATGAGATTTTTAATCCGGATTACGAGGCGGACCAGGCAAAGGGCGACATCAATAGGGACGAGGCGAGGGAGCTTTTAAGCCTCTTGTTTCTCAAGACAAATGAAATATGGAATATTCTGGAAGAAGCGTTTATCCCAGGGGGGGAAGGCACAGAGGGAAAGACCACCCAGAACGTGGTTGTGGGCGGTGTGGGGGCAGACGGCAAAGACCAGACTACGGAGCTTTCATACATA
>JAUWME010000356.1 GCA_030613285.1 Candidatus Zymogenus sp.
AGTTGAAGATTGTGGAGGGGGAGGGGGTGGTTCTGGTGGGAGGTTTTCCGTTTGCCCCAAAGATTGCCAAGATGGGGGCTGACCTTACTGTCTTTGACAAAAAGTTTGCAGATTTTGACGAGGGTGAGATGAACTTGGCCCTTTCAAAAGCCGAGGTCATTATCATCACCAGCGCAACGCTGTCAAATGGCACCCTTCCCAAGATACTGGATAATGTAGGTGATGCAAGAGAAGTGATTCTCCTGGGGCCGACGACTCCTCTTATTCCAGTGGCCTTTGCCTCAACGCCCATTACGTGGCTTATGGGGGTAATTCCGGTGGAGATTGAGAAGGTGGTGGAAGTTATCGCATCTGGCTTTGGGACAAGGGGGTTCAGCAAATACGTGAAGAAGGTGGGTGTGCGGGTGGGGTAAGTGACGCTTTCCCCATAAAGCTACCCAGCAGGTTGTCAGAAAGTAACCAGATAAGAGTCAGTAAATTGAAAGAGATATTGGAGATTAATACTGACTAACAATTTATTAAGTGGGTCACATTGATTATCCAAGGCACAGATGAAGCGCGTGTTTACTGTTGCGGTGTTGATGAAGTTAGAAAGGTTGCTGGTATATTTGTAGAATTTTTTAAACGAAGAAAGGCTCATCGAAAAATGGATTTCATGAACTTTAGTGAAGTACAAAAAAATGAAACTCAAAGATAATGCTTGACATGAAAGGCTGTTTAATGCTTTAACTAAACGAGGTGGGTTGTGTACTATGTACTTTTTTAAATGGTAGCAAAGGAGGGAAAAAATGGAATTATTTGAAAATGATTATTATCGTATTTCGTTGGATGTGTCCGTTCCATGTTTGGAATGGACTGCCAAGAAGTTTATGCCGTCAAGCGAATTTAGAACTTCCGAAGAAAAGAGCCTACAGTTTTTTACTGAACAAAAAACGAAGTATCCGAATCTTCAATGGTATGTTGCTGCCAGAGATCTTGGAGTTTTGTCGAGCGAAGACACAGAGTGGGTAGCAAGTGTTATTCTCCCAAAGTTTGCAGCCTTAGGTCTTAAAAAGGAGGCATTTGTAGTTCCAAAGAGCGCTTTCGGGAAGCTCGCACTCGATAATTACACATCAGACGCAGGGGAAACAATAGCAATAGAGGTCTTTGACGGGGAAGCAACAGCAAAACAATGGCTTAAGACGTAATTGAGCAAATAAGGGGACATCAACTCACTAAGTATGTTTTTCATCTTTTTAAAAATGATCTTTGGGTATGATGTCCTCTGATCTTTTTATAGTTTTTTGTAAGACATATCTTCTGCAAGCTAATATTCTTAGATGTGTGTCGTCAGCGAAAGTTGGAGTATGAATGTCAAGTATTAAACTGTATGTCGAGTCTTGACTCCTTCCTTATTTACCCTCTTTGTCTGTTCCATCGTATCCTATTTTAGCAATTTACGTTTTTAAGTATGTCGATGAAGTTAGAAAACCTGCTGGAAAATTACGTAGAATTTTTTAGCAAAGTGAGGCTCATTGAAAAAGCGGGTTTTTTAACAAAAACCGTAATATCACGACGAGAGGACTTGACAAAAAGGGTTGCTTAATGCTAAATTTGCGTCTAATAAACTGGGTGCGGTACACACGCTTGGAATATTGTTAAAGGCGCTTAAAAGAAGCATTATCTGTCATTCCCTTTTAATGTCATTCAAGAGGAGCAAACCCGCCATTTTAGGCGGGAGAGCGACGAAGCGGTATTCTTAAATGACGTATATTCTTAATAGTGCTATCCCTGCGGGACAAGCCTCTGTGGGGGAATCTCAATATGCTTTTTGTTTTTCTGTCATTCCCGCGTAAGCGGGAATCCAGGCTAAAATAAAATCATATTATTCTGGATTCCCAATCAAGTTGGGAATGACAGAATAGACATTTATCACAGGAGTAAATCTAATGTTTGAACTCAAAGAGACCCCCAAGAGACTCATAAAGGACGGAAAAGTTGTGGAATGGGGGTTTTTCAAGACACCATTTCGTGACCTGAATCTCCTGGATATCAAGCTCCCCGGACTTCCTGCCAAGTTAAACAACTTCAGGCTCAAGGAGTGGCAGCACTTTGCCCTCATCGGAGGCGATTTCATCATGTCCTTTGTGCTTTTTAATGCCAAGTATATGAGCGTATCATTCTGCTACTTTATGGACAGAAACACCGGTATATTTACTGAGCACCACAGAGAGGTCCCAGGGAAGGCGGCCCGTCTCTCGTCGAATCTTTATAACGGCGACTGCCGTTTTAAGGCCAGAAATTACAGTTTGGAGGTGGATAACCGACTTGACGAAGGGGTGCACCGTGCAAGGATCGACATCAAGGGGACAAAAAAGAGTCCCGGAATTAAGGCGAATATCGAGATGCTGGAAGACCTGGAAAAGATCCAGCCCCTAATTTCGGTGGCCGCTATTGGTGAAAACCGCCCCATGTACACCCACAAGGTGGCGGTTCCGGTCAGGGGAGATATAACCTACGGGGACAGGCAAATCACCCTGAATGAAAAAGAGGATGTAGTTTTGATGGATGTCCAGAAGACTTACTATCCATACAATACATGGTGGAAGTGGGGCACTTTTGCCGGCTATGACAAAGTGGGACGTCTCCTTGCCGTAAACTTGGTGAACAACATGACGACTATGGACGACGAGGTTCATAACGAGAACTGTCTCTGGGTGGACGGTAAGTTATCAAAGCTCTCTGCAGCCCGTTTTGATTTTGACAAAAAGGATGTTACAAAACATTGGAAGATTGAAACCACCGATGGGAAGTGCAAGCTTGGTCTGAAGCCTATGGGAGAGAGGGCAGGATACATCAACTTTGGTATATTTACTGACGAGTATCATCAGCCATTCGGGACATATTCCGGAACCTTTGTTGATGGAGATGGAGTGTCCTATGAGATAGAGGATATCTTTGGGGTTTCCGAATACCACTTGGCGAGGTTTTAATTCTTTAGATACATTTAAGTTAAACCAAAATAGTTTTTTAAACATAGGATAAAATGTTAAAAATCCGAAAGGCGCTTCCCGAAGATGCAGGGGATATTGTCAAGTTGATTAAAGCGCTCGCCGAGTTTGAGAGGGAGCCCGATGCCGTGAAAACCACGGAGGTGGATATTCTTAAGCATGGGTTTAACGAAGACCCCGGTCTAAACTATTTCGAGTGTTTGATGGCAGAATGGGAAGGCAAGGTCGTTGGGTTTGCCCTCTACTTTTTCACATACTCAACCTGGGAGGGGAAGCCGGGACTCTACCTTGAGGATATTTTTATCCTCCCGGAATTTCGAAGGCATTCCATTGCCAGGGGGCTTATGGTGGAGCTTTCTAAGATTGCTCTTAAAAAAGGGTGTTCAAGGTTGGAGTGGCAGGTCCTTGACTGGAACGTTAATGCCATCGATTTTTATAAATCGATCGGGGGAAATCACCTCAAAGAGTGGCAGACCTATCGG
>JAUWME010000402.1 GCA_030613285.1 Candidatus Zymogenus sp.
GACAGGGCCAACATTGAGCTAAAGAGGGAATTGGACGAAAGGATTGTGACAGAGAATAAATTGAGGGAGTCGGAAAAAAGACTTCGATTTCTCTCATCCCAGTTGATGACAACCCAGGAGAGGGAGAGAAAGAGGATCGCCCAAGAATTGCACGACAGCATCGGTCAATACCTTACGACAATAAAGCTAAGAATTAGTCAAGTTCATAATGATATCTCAGAAAAAAATGAAGGGCAGCCCGCATTAATATTAAAATCTATCGATACGGTAATCTCGATTGTTCAGGAGACGATTGGAGAAGTAAGAAAGATTGTTATGGACCTCAGACCTTCCATCTTGGACGATCTTGGAATTCAGGCAACCATCAAGTGGTTTTGCCGGGAATTTCAAATCACCAACACGGGTATTAAAGTAACCGAAGAGGTAGAAATTGAGGAAAGTGCAATTCCTGAAGAGTTGAAGATTGTCATCTTCAGGATAATCCAAGAAGCCCTAAACAACGTTGCAAAGCACAGCGGGGCAAATCATGCCACTATCAGCCTTTCAAAAAAAGAGGGCCTGATTGTTTTAAAAGTTAGAGATAATGGCGTCGGCTTTGATAATGAGCAGGCCATACATCAGGATGATTCGCGGATTTGCTTTGGCCTGACAGGCATGAGGGAGAGAACCGAATTTTCTGGCGGGTCATTTTCCATTGAGTCAAAAGAGGATGTGGGAACCGTCATTGTGGGGGCGTGGCCACTATGAACAAATGAGATTTTTGCTTTTTCTATTTGAGGTTACAAAAAATTCGCTTTTCGTTAGCCCCTCAAAACAATATTCACGTGGCCCTTTTTAAGATGGTATTGGTGTGGATATCAACGTGGGTATTAACAAAAAAATGAGACAACCCCTATCCAGAGATAAGCCCCCTCTCGATGGCGAATGCCGTCAGAGACTGTACGTTGTGGACATCCAATTTTTTCATAAGATTTGCCCTGTGCTTCTCCACAGTCTTTGCACTGATAAAAAGGATATCCGCTATCTCTTTATTTTTATTACCTTCCGCAATCAATTTCAGGACTTCCCGCTCCCTCTGGGTGAGGGTATCCCATGATGAATCTGTCTTTAGCCCCTTCTTCCCTTCAAGGTATCCGTGGATGACTTTTTTTGAGATGTCGGGGGAAAGATACGATTTCCCAGCCAATACGGTCTTTATTGCAAGCAAGAGTTCTTCGTGATTGGCGTCTTTTAGCACATACCCGTCAGCCCCAGCCCTCAATGTCTCCAACACATATTCTTCAATATCGTGAATGGTTAGAACGAGGATTTTCGTTTCTGGGTATCTCTTTTTGATTTCAACAATGGCGCTCATTCCGCTCATCTTTGGCATGGATAGATCCATTAGGATTATATCTGGCCGTAGGTTATTTACAGAGCGGATTGCTTCGGTGCCGTCTTTTGCTTCACCGACTATCTCAAAATCGGGATTGGAAGACAAAAGGGCCTTGAGTCCCTCTCTCAAAATGGTGTGATCTTCGGCGATGACAATTTTTATCTTTTTGGATGTAAATGTTTTGCTCATAAATACTGTATTTCCCCTACAGATATAATGTCTTTACCCTATTTATCACACTAACATTATATAGTAAAGTAAAATGTTATTTAGAGAGAGTAAAGTAGAAAGCCATTTAGGTAAACAGTTCAAATTTGAACAAAAGCAATATTAAAATAGTCCGTTAATGAAATAGTGATGCTCTGCTTCATTGTTGATGACAGGAAGCCTGCATATGTCTTTAAGGTTTATAAAGTCTTGGAGGAAAATTGTGAGAAGAGTCATTAGTTTTAAAACCTTAATAGTTGAGGATCACCCCGCCCAGAGAAAATCCATCAGGGAGTTTCTTTTGGGTCTTTTTCCTTTCATGGTGGTTGTTGAGGCTGAAAATTGTGAGGGGGCGCTTAAGAACGTTGATGTCCACGAACCTGATCTCATTTTCATGGATATCAAGCTCCCAGACGGAAATGGTCTTGAACTTACGAGTATCATCAAGAGCAAGCATCCAAAAACAAGAATCGCCATCATTACGAATCACGATCTGCCGGAATATAGAGAGGCGGCACTAAAATGCGGGGGCGATCTCTTTATTCCAAAGGATTCCATGAATAGTGAAGATATCAAGGAGTTGGTGGAGGACATTTTTTTGCAGAGGAAAATTGAGACAACCAATTGATGGAGGGGATTTTGTAAATTCCCGCTTTTGAGGAGACTTTATTTATTTTATGTTTTATTTAAGGAACCAATAAATATGCCAGATGATAATTCCGTTCGTATTCTCTACATGGAAGACGATATTGGGCTTGCCAACCTTTTTAGGGAAAAGTTGGTAGACATCGGTTACGAGGTGGATATAGCAGCAAATGGCGAAGAGGGTCTTTTAATGTACGAAAACGGCTCCTACGATATAGTGGCCGTGGATAATGATATGCCGCGTTTTAACGGACTTGAGGTTATTAAAAAACTAAACGAGATGAAAAATCCCCCTGCCACCATTATGATTACCGGCATGGGGAGCGAAAATCTTGCCGTTGAGGCGATGAAGTTTGGAGCAAGTGATTATATTGTTAAGGATATCGACGGGGGATATTTAACGCTATTTCCACTTATAATAGAAAGTGTCCTTAGCCAGCAACAGCTCGCCGATGACAAGCGTAAGTCAGAAGAGGCATTGAAGTGGGAGCTGGAAGTAAGCAAGACGATGGCGGAACTTGCAGGAACCCTGATACGTATTGAATCCATTGAGAATATCTCGTCCTTTATACTTGAACACGCCATGCGTCTTTCGGAAAGCAAGTTAGGCTTTGTTGGCTACATTGATCCAGAAACGGGTCACCTCATCACAACAACCCTTACAAAGAACATCTGGGACGCCTGTAAAGTCCCCAAGAAAGACATCGCATCTAAAGAATTTCCTGGGCTTTGGGGATGGGTCTTGAAGTACAAGAAACCCCTACTCACAAACGA
>JAUWME010000329.1 GCA_030613285.1 Candidatus Zymogenus sp.
TCACCGCTCGATTCCTTCCATCCCACAAATGGAGAGACAAAAAATGCGCCGACCCTCGCCGCCTGCAGGGCCTGGGAGGCGGAAAAGACCAGCGTCACGTTTGTCCTAATTCCTTGTTTTGCAAGGGCACCTGTTGCAATCAACCCCTCCTCGTTGCACGGAATCTTGATGACAAAATTCTCCGATATCTTTGAGAGCTCCTCCGCCTCCGATATCATCTCTGTGGCATTATCAAGGTGCGGGTTGATCTCCACCGAAATGGGAAAATCGACCCCCTTAAACTCGTTGGCCAGATCAGAGACTACGACTTTAAACGGCTTTCCTGAAAGGAGGATATGCTTGGGGTTTGTGGTAACGCCTTCAATTCCCCACTTTTCACGGGCGTATCTTATTTCATCCAACTTTGCGCTGTCCAGAAAGTACTTCATAAAAATCTCCTATGATAAAGAGTCAACTGGAAGAAAGTTTAAACTTTTGTCATTGCCTACTTGACAAAGGAATTCAGAATGATGTTTATGCTGTCATCCTCAGCTTGACTGGGGATCCAGAATGATATTTATTCTGTCATCCTCAGCTTGACTGGGGATCCAGAATGATATTCACTAAATTTCCGCATTCCAAGAGAATGACAGTATGATTTTGTTTTAGCCTGGATTCCCGCTTTCCAAGGCAATTACAGATAGTAAAAAAACTGTCATTGCGAAGGATTAGTCCAACCTTGGTTGGGCTAATTACCACCGGCCACCACCTTACATATGCAAAAAAAATAAAAATTGTCTTGCTTAATCAGAAATTTTTGCATAATATTATATATCGATATCGATAAAATAGCAAGGAGTAAATTGCTTTTTCACCCACGCTTGCTAAATAGCTAAAAGGATAAAATTTATATTGTCAAAACAGAAAGGAGTACAACAATAAATGGCTCATGGAGACAAGATAGACCGAAGAAAAGTCAACAAGAGAAACCATATCATCGACCTTTTTCGCCGCTTTGGGCCCCTCTCAAAAGCCAGGGCAAAAGACCTCTCCCACTATTCCATGGACACAATCATCTCGATATTTAACTCCCTTGCCAAAGATGAGCTTGTCGTCCCCGCCCAAGGCGAGCAAAAAAATCGGGGGCGAAAGGCCCTGTTTTATGACCTTGACCACAACAAGCATCTCTACCTCGGCACGACCTTTAACGCATCTGGGATATTCTCCTGCGTTGTAAGTTTTTCCCGGAAAGTCACAGAACAGTTTACGACCCGATTTACTCACCCCATTATGAAGGACGAATTCATTGACGAGTTTACATCCCACGTTAAATCTATAATATCTAAATATGCGGACTCTGACCGCCACATATCGGCCATCGGCTGCTCCATCCCTGGCGATCTCGATTTCTATACTGGAATACTAAAATCGTACACCTTTATCCCATCTCTTGAGAACATTGATTTTAAGGAATTGGTATCTGAAATCGCCCCGACAACACCAATCGTTACAGACCACAATGTAAAAAGTATGACAAAGTATCTCCTTGACGACAGCAGTCTCACCAACGAACATGAAACAATCCTCTTCATCTCAGCAAGGTCTGGAGCCGCAAGCGGACTCATCCACAATAGGAAGGTTGTTACAGACCGCGGTGAATTTGGCCACATCAAGGTTTCTGACGAGGAAGTAGAGTGCATCTGCGGGAGGTCTGGTTGCCTCGACTTATTTTTTTCCTACGACAGCTTCCTCAAAATTGCGCCAGAGCCTACAGAAAGCAAACCTAATGCTCCAGCGGGCCTCGACTTCCTCGCCCAGAAATATCGAGAGGGAAATTATGACATCACAAGGGAGCTTGACCGGCGGCTCTACTTTTTTACTATTGCTCTTCTCAACGTCATAAACGTAATAGCCCCAGACCTTGTTATCCTTACGGGGGGGCTCTTTAAAATTTTTGGAGACCCAATAATGAAGGTGAAGAAAATAGTAAATGAGCACTTCAAGGACGGCGGTTTTATCAACCATTTCAAAAATGCAGAATTTACCTTTATGGACATTGGCCCGGAGATTGCCCCCATCGGGATTTGCTACGGGATGATCTGGGACGATTGGGGCTATTTTTCTGAGGAAGGGTAAAGGGATTTAGAGACAATTGTTTTGGAAAAAAACCGCTGCCCGCTCTCATTTTTTTCTTGAAAGGAGACTCATGAAGAAAATAAATTTGTACATGACAATGACCTCGGCCCCCCATTTTCCTGTGCACCTCTCTTTAGAATCATACAAAGAGGCAATTACAATTTTAGAGGAAAATGAACAGGTTCGGCTCACTCACTCCCCGGAGCCAATAAAGGAGTACACACACAGAAAGGAGGACGGACTTGACCAATTGCAGGACAAAAGGTTTGACCTTGTGATTCTAATCCAAGGGGCCTTCACCTGGGACAACGTCATGCTGAAGGTACTTAACACCTTCGGGGATGTTCCTGTCATTCTCTGGGCACTCAATGAACTCCCCTTCGATTCGGGGTCACTGGAGCTGAACTCCCTTTGTGGGATGATGATGAACGCCGCCACGTTGAAAAGAATTGGGAAGACGATCTTTTATATCTACGGCGACCCCACAGACGACAAGGCAAAAGAAAAGCTTGACGACATCATCTATTCAATCTATGCCAAAAAGAATATCGAAGGATCAATCTACGGCGCTATTGGCTCTCGCCCCCCGGGATTTTACAGCTCGACTTTTGACGAGCAGGAGATCTTAAAAAGGTTTTCCATCAGGACGGTACACGGAGAGTTATCGAGCATCCTTGAAAACTACAAAGGCGTTGACGACAATGAGGTCAAAAATGACATCAACGAAATGCTGAAGCTGGGAGAGATGGGGCTTGCCGATGACGAGTCCAACGAAAATTCCGCAAGGCTCTTTCTTGCCATCAAGCAATTTATAGATGAAAACGAGATCGACTACCTTGGCATCAAGTGCTGGCCGGAGCTTATGAAGCAGGGACTCAACACGTGCATGATAAACGGGAGGCTTACCGATGAGGGAACAATGACAGGGTGCGAAAACGATTTTTTTGGAAGCCTCACTATGTATATTTTTTACCTCCTCGCTGGAACATCGCCGTGGTTCGCAGATTTAATCCACATCGATCCCAAAACGAGAAACCTCTACCTCTGGCACTGCGGGGCAGCGTCGGGGTCTTTGTGCAGCCCATCCACCACGCCCAAAATAAACAAGCAATATCGGGGAGACGACAGGGGAAACACCCTGGAGTTCCCTCTAAAGTCGGGGACAGTAACAATCGGTCGCCTTGTTGTTACGCCCGACAACAAGTACCAGCTCGTTTTTTTTCGGGGCGAGGCGGTTGAACCCAGCTATTCCCTCCGCGGCAACTGGAGCGAAATAATCCCGGAGATTGATGCCTATAGCCTTTTGGATAGACTCTTTGAGCTGGGGACGGCGCACCACTACGCTGTCATCTACGGCGATGTAACCAAAAGACTTAAATATCTTGCAAAGCTCCTGGGCATCGAGTCGATAGTAATTGAATAGTAGCTTGGAGCTTTTGTTTTAAATGCAATGGTGTATCTGATACAAATGTTTGACATAGTGTTTTTGTAGAAACAAAATTGAAGCATAAAAAACAACAGGGCATTAAATTTTGTACGCCCACAATTTCCAACTTTTTTTTGGAGAAAAGAATGTCACCACTAACAAAACCGTTTGAAGGGGAAAGACTCCCTTGGTATTACAAGTTCTTTTTCGGCCTGGGAGACTTCCTCGGCGGGGGGTCATTTCTCCTCATC
>JAUWME010000261.1 GCA_030613285.1 Candidatus Zymogenus sp.
ACTGGGCGGGGTGTGTAATCTTGTGAACGGCAGCGGAAACCCTAAGGATTCCCCCTCGGCTTCCAGCTACGTCAACCCCGCCACCACCGTCTCCACCGCACCCCACAAGGTGTCCGGCAGCCGTTGTGGAAAGTCCCACCAGTGCGGCATATCTGATGAAATCCCGGCGGTTAATCTCGCCACGGTTGAATTGATCCAAAAAACTACGTATTAGCGGTTTATTATTTTCTTTCATGAAATTTCTCCCTTTAAAGTATTTGATAAATGATTGCGAGCAAACTCTTAGAAAAAGTTAAATCTATACACCGTTTCATATGACAGCGCCACAGGTTTATTTCTGATATTATGTTTCCCACCAGTTTTCGTAGGTGTTTCTGCGGTAGATGAGGCTATTGATTCTAATGGGATTTTTAGAGGGAATATTAATTGGAGAATAGGGGGTAATTGGGGAATAAGGAGAAGAAAAGAATGTGTTCTTCTCCTTAATGAAGGTATGGTATTTAAAAAACAACACGCCAGCACATAACCCTGTAAATCTGTAAAAGAGAGTTCTAATGCCCTGTCCAAAAAGAGCCCTACCCGTTTCCATCTCATTTCACAAATCAAAGATTTTTATTGTTTCACCTCCTTTACATTGTCGATATTCTTTTTACTTTATAACATATTTAAGCGCCATTGTCAAATAGTAACACGAAAAAGTTCTCCAACATAAGCATAAACAATTTCCACAAACATTATACGGCTCTTGAAATTAACCCCTAAAACTGGACAGTAGCAGATGAGAGTCCATTTGCGCAAAATACAAACAATGAGTAATATAAATATCGATAGAAAAGGAAAATTTTGTATTTTGGATGTCAACGAGGCAAAGCGACTTAAAATCCTTGATTAGGAAAACAGGAAGCTTATACCCTCGGCGGTATGATGTTTGTTGGCAGGGGATTAGTAAGGGGAGTCGGTAGTGGATTATTGCATGGAACTAATAGGTGGTGGTTGCAGAGTGTTGATAACAATGGGTTTGTGGGTAAGTCAAAAATTGAACACTTTGAGTTACAAATGATTATTGCGGGGAGGTGCAGCGAGTCTGGCATCAGGGCATTTTGTGAGGGGGATTGGTGGCTGGGGCAAGGTCACGAGGTTTCAAGGTCTAAAGGTTATTTTTGCATAAAGTAATCCACAAAAACATAGATGCTTTTAACCTGAATTCCTTAATTGTTCTCACAAAAAACTGGGTGCGATACACTATTCAGAAATCATAACCTGAACTTTTTAGTAAAATATCCATTATTATCACTGTTTTGTGACAATTATCACTAATTTTGTGTGATAACAGTCACTTTTTTTCAATAAAAAACTCTATAAAATTATTGTCAAGAGGCAAGATGTAATAATTTTTTTTAGGAGGAAAAAATGAAGAGGGTAACTTTCTTAATTGTTCTTTTGTTCACAATTTCCTTGGCGCTGTTTGCCCATGCCGAGACGCCGAATACTAAAATACGGATTGTAAACATCAGCGCCCTGGGTTCTGAGCATGAACTTACCGATGAAGAGCTTGTAAAGATTGCGGACATACAAATTTCGGAGAACCCGGAGATCTTCCCCGCTATTACCGAATTTGTTATCAAAGTTGATGGTGTAGAAGTCAAATACATCCCGGATGTCAGCATATCTAATGGCAAGTTAATTTTTTCTGGCAGCATGAGCGAAACTGAGAGGCTGGAGTATATCTCCTTGCTCAATCATAACAAGGCGGGGAAGTTTGATGTGGCCATTGTCAAACCCCATGGAACGGTGATAAAAATTGACAAGGAAGTGGTAATTGACTACGAAAAAAGATCTATAAAGACCTATGATCCAATTCATGTCGAAGAGGGGGATGTGGTACTGGTCTTTGTTAAAACCTTAGTTGTAATTGTCTTTCCCGATGAAGAGTCGAATACCACCCCCATCAGAATAGTTTTGCCGCCAAACAATAGCGGTAGAGTAGGTAAAGGTGGTAGTGGCACAACCGGTGGTGGTGGTCCTGGCGGTGGCGGTCCTGGCGGTGGTGGTCCAGCTGGTGGTGGTGGTCCTGGTCCTGCTGGTAGACCATAATCTTTAGCCGATGTCGAATTTTCAAACTTATCAAAGGGGGCGCTAATATAGCGCCCCCTTTTTTTTATGTTTACGGAATAAGTTAAAAAGTTTTTTGTCTCTATGAGTACCCCGAAAGTTTAGAAACAATCTCTCGTAATTGATGTCGGAGCGCTTATCCTGCCAGGGGAGATTTGAGCAGATTAAGATTTTAAACGTAGACAACAGGAAGACAATATCATCTAACAAATATCTCCCCGCCCATCTTGAGAATAAAACTTCCTATCATATTTATCGACTTTAATATCCAGCAAAACACTGCGTGTATCCCCCTTCGAAAATCATTAAATCTCAATCCTTTAGCGTTTAGTGGATTTAAAAAAACAAAACTGATTGTAAGTGTCTTTGAGAATACGTAAATATTTTGACTTTCGGCTTTTGGTATAGTACCATGAAAAATCAATTAGGATAATAGTTTTATAGCGTTAGTTGGGTAGGGTACTATTAAACCAGCCTGCAGGTGAATGGAAAGTAGAGTCTTCTAATTGTATCTGTGAATAAATAAGGACACTCAAGTTTTGTCTAAAAGAGGGAATATGAAAGATAGTCTAATACCAGAGAATCAAAACAAAGAAAATATTATCGAGCTTGCTTCCCGTTATGTTTGTCCCGGGCGGGTGGAGACTTTCAAGATGTTGGGCTCTGTCCCCGTGATGGGTCGAAGGGAGGGGAATTATTTTTGGGACATTGACGGCAGAAAGCTCTTCGATGTCCACATAAACGGCGGAACCTACAATTTGGGACATCGAAACTTAGAGATAATTGACGCCATAACAGAGGCTCTTGGATACTACGACATTGGTAATCACCATTTTGTCAGTGTCGCCCGCACTAATCTTGCAGAAAAAATAATCAAGCTTACCCCCGGCAATATGCACTACACAATTTTTACACCCGGGGGCGCCGAGGCCGTAGACATCACCATTAGAACGGCCAGAAAATTTACGGGGCGTCGAAAAATTGTAGCATTCAAAGAAGCGTATCACGGGCACGGCGGTCTTGGTCTTGGGGCTGGTGGGTATGCCGACATGGCTCACTTTTTTCTCTCCGACCACCCTGAGGTAGAATTCGTTCTTATCCCCTTTAACGATATTGAAGCGATGAGGAATGCCCTCAAAAACGGTGATGTGGCAGCTGTCCTTTCTGAGATGATACCGGCAACCAGCGGTTTTGTCATGCCATCAGAGGGATACTTCTCCGAGGTAAAAAAACTCTGTGGAGAGCACGGTTCGCTCTTTATTGCAGACGAGGTTCAGACGGGCCTGGGTCGGACAGGGAAGCTCTGGGCGTGTCAAGGCTACAACGTTGAGCCTGATATGCTTGTTATCGGAAAAGGACTGTCGGGGGGAATTTATCCCATCGCCGCCGCTATCCTGACCGAAGAAGTAGGAGCTTGGTTAAAGGAGGAGGGCTGGGGTTATTCATCGACGTTTGGTGGTTCTGAGCTTGGCTGCGTTGTCGCCCTTAAGGTATTTGAAATCCTTGAAAGACCGGGGGTGCTTGAAAACGTTAACGCCATGTCTGAATTTGTAGCAAAGGGGTTGGCTGATATACAAGAAAGTCATCCATTTTTTACCGAAGTCAGGCAAAACGGTCTCGTGATAGGACTCCGTTTTGACAATCCACACGGTGGTATGATGATGGCGGCCTGTTGTTACGAGTCGGGATTGTGGGCATTTCCCGCTGGCTTTGAGAGATCAGTGTTGCAGTTTAAGCTGAATATCTTGGTTGACCAAAAGGCGTGTGAAGAGGCACTATTGCTTTTAGAAAAGGCAATCGAACTTTGCGAAGATAAATTTCTAAAGGGGAATTCCTGAGACCCTCTACAACCCTTGAAGTTAGTTGACACTCCATTTTTAAGGACGTATATAATATTTAATCTTGATTCATATAAAGATTATTTTGGTTAATCACTATAGCAAGAGGAGATGCTAATGAAAACCAATAATATTTTAACTACGCTGAAAGTATCTTTGATCTTTCTATTGACGTTTCTCATAATAAACAGCAGTATATATCCTCAGGAGACAAACAAAAAAATTCTCCCCCCCAAAGATGGTTGCTACATCGGTTTCTTCCCCGGATGGGGGGAGTTGGAAGATGAGGTAAGCCTCAAAGCATTTGAAGAGTTTAGGGAACTTTCCGGCAAACGTGTGGCGATATCACCTTTTTCTAACTTCTGGGGAGAAAAATACGTCTCAATGAATCAATTAAACACCATGTCAAAAGCTGGGGCTATTCCAATTCTGAGGCTTATGCCCTGGGGAGAGCCGTACTGGGAGCCGTATGCCTTTCAGCCCAACTTTGCCCTCCAGAAGATTAT
>JAUWME010000109.1 GCA_030613285.1 Candidatus Zymogenus sp.
CTCTGGTGGGAGTACCTGTACGAGGATTTTTACAAAGAGGCGTGTGACAGGGAGACCCCCGTCGCTCGGGTTATCCCCGTGGAGGAATCGCTGGAGTCGGGAGCAGTGGTTACCCCCCACGAAAAGGTCGATGAGCTGATGGATATGGTGGATTATTTCTCAGTTGCCCACTGCCCCTGTCGCCTCATCGCAAGATATACCAAGCAGGAGAACGCCTGCGACCACTCTACTGAAAATTGCTTCCACTTCGGCTCCATGGCAAAATACATGGTTTCTGTCGGGATGGCGAGGGAGTTGACGAGGGATGAGGCGAAAAAGCTTTTAAAGGGAGCCCACGAGGAGGGGCTTGTCCACATCGGCGACAACTACAAGGGGAGGGTTTCTACCATCTGCTCCTGTTGCGGTGACTGCTGCATCTGGATCAAATCGCGAAAGGAGCTTAAATACGCAAGTTTTTCCAACGCCAACTATGTTATGCAGGTGAATGAGGAGAATTGCACCGCCTGTGGGGTTTGCGAGGAGCGGTGTCCCATCGACGCTATCGTTGTGGATGACGTCTCGGTGGTCGATGTGGATAAGTGCATGGGGTGCGGGGTCTGTTATCCCACGTGTCCCTCGGATGCTATTGTTTTGGTTGATCGTGATGAGAGATATGAATTGCTTGAGCAGATGGATTATATCCAGGGGCTTTTGAAGAACAAGGGGTTGATGTGACGGGTGCGTGTTTAAAATGAATATTTACAATGAATGTTGCTATGAATGTTGCAATGAATCACTGGGGGGCGAGTGCCCCCCTTTTTGTTAGACTAATAAAATTTGTGGCTTTTCTCCGACTATTTCTTTTGCTACTAAATATTGTCCTTGTTCTTTTCTCCCATAAGGTAGTCAAGTTTCTCCAGAATCTCCTCGTTGCTCTTCTTAATCTCGGCAATGTCGTCCAGCCTCTCCGGTATCTCTTCAAAACCAATAAACTTAGCATTCAATTTTCTGTTGAATTTGCGGAAATTATCTGATTTGCGAAGAGATTTCCTAAGAAGTACTATAAAGAGTATTATAAGTGTAAAAAAAATAAAAAAAGCACCAAAAATAAAGAATAAAATTAGTATAGCAATTATTGCTCCTATCAATTGTTCATTCATCAGTGTCCTCTGCTTTCAATGCTTTGAAAAAACTCTACAAATTAATTGCGACATTTCCTTATTACTTTTATCTCTCCCCACTTCTTTGAAACCGGTTGTAGGTGAATCACTCATCTTTTGTTTTGTCCCGAACCCCGGCTGGCCCAACAAGGTAGTCCAGCTTTTTTAGCAATTCCTTGTTTTGCTTCTCAAGGGTTTCTATCTTCACATTTTGCTCAATGCTTCTTTTGTTGATTTCGGCGATGTTATCCAGCCTTTCCCGTATATCTTCAATGCCATAAAACTCAAAATCCCATTTTCTTGAGATTTTCCGGATACTTTTTGATTTGTAAAGAGACCTTGTAAGGAGTATTGCAAATGCAATAATAACCAACATTACACCGAGAAATATAAATAGGGAAATTAGTATAAAAACTATAATGAATATCAATTCATCATCCATCTGCAACCTCCGTTTTAATGCTTTTAAAAAACAAACATGATTAACTAATCATTGACTTTTCTTTTTGCTTTCTTCTCTCACACCTCTTGAGTAACTGGGGTGGTGAATCACTCATCGCTGTTTTTGCCTTGATTCCCGGATGTCCAAATTATATTTTCTAACTTTTCCATTATTTCTTTGTTTTGTATCTCAAGAGCTTCTGTTCTGCTCAGAATTTCTTTGCTCATTTTAAACATATCTTCTTCAAAATCTAAATAGTCATATTCACCAACTTCTTGTTCATCATCTTCATTGACAAGCTCATCCTCTTTGTTTTCGTCATCAAGGTCATCATCGTCAACAAAAAATGCTGCTATAAAAAAAATGAGTACGATTAAGACAAAGAGTGATATTGCACCAATGATAAAGCCTTTTAGAAAAGACATTATTTATCTCCTTTTCGGCAACTTCTATCAATCCCTTAAATATCAACAGAGTGAATTTGTTCAACTGCCGAGTGCTTAATAACCACCGTCATTTTTTTTATGGCTTGGTGGAGTTCATTTACAAACTTGTGTATTTCCTCAATCTGTATCTCAAGGCGGTCAAGCCTCTGAACAATCGTTTGGTTTTCCTCATAAATATCTTCAATGGCACCTTTTAAACTGAAAACTTTACTATTCTTCCTCATATTGTCGAGAAGGCCTTGAAACCACCTTGAACGAAAGATAAGAGCTCCAAAAGAAATACCTAACACCGCAGTAATGAAAAAAGCCAATAAATCCATTTTAAACCTCATTGCCCATTTTTTTAATCACGATTTTGGACATGAAATAATTATATGAAATATCGAACAATCGAGTACTTAGCAATTTCAATCATCACCACTTTGTGGCCGAAGGAGCTTACAACAACCTTACTGTCTATCTCCCCAAACTGCTCTTCTATTTAACCACTCCACAAAATTGAATTAATATGGGAAAAGTAACATCTTGCCGTTAGTATATAGAATATGTTTTGTACAATCAAGAGTTTTTTTATGAGGCAGGCAATAATTTTGTTCATTGAAAAGAATATCAAAAAGGAGTAAAGAATGAAGAAAAGACGAAAAGAAGAAAAGAAATAATTGAAAATTGGGGCGATTTGATGTATAATTACAAAATTATATTTTCTCTTTGTAGGGATTTAAGGGAAATGGAAAAACCAGAAAGACACTATAGAAGCATCCTCAAGACCATAAGCTGGAGGCTTCTGGCGACTATGACAACTGTTGCAATCGTCTATTTTTTTACCAAGGAGCTTGCCCTGTCATTGGGCATTGGCGCCATCGAGGTGGTGTCGAAGATGATCCTCTACTATTTTCACGAGAGGATATGGAATCTGATAACACTTGGAAAGTGGAGTCACCCCTTGTCGTATATTAATCTTGACAAGAACCTCGATGAAAAGGATAAGGAAATAATTCGAGAGAATTTAAAGGAACTGGGTTATATTGAGTAGTTGAGTATTTTAAGGCAATTGAAGGGAGATTTGTAGTGAGTAAAGTTGAAAAAAAAACAGGGTGTTTTAGTTACCACGGGGGAATAGAAAAACCGATAAATCGTGTACTTTCCCATGATGAGGCAAACGAGATAAAGGAGAGGGCAGGGGAGCTGATTACGATTAGGGTAAATGCAGGCGACCTTCCTACAATAAAGAGGATTGGCGACGGGGCGTTGAGTCCCCTGACCGGCCCCATGAACAGTGAGGTCTACAAAAGGGTTCTTACAGACGAGAATATCGTCTCCAACGGTGGTAAGTACGCTTGGTCAATCCCTATCTCATTTAGGGTTACCGACCAAGAGGCCGATGCGCTAAAAGAGAAAAAGGGTAAAAAGGAAGCTATCTTGTTAAACCCCACAGGAGAAGCGGTGGGGTATCTTGAGGTCGAGGATGTTTTCCCATTCGACAGTGAGTTCTATCTTAAGACTGTTTACGGTACCGACAGGGTGGATCACCCCGGCGCTGCTATGGTCTTAGTTGATGAAAGAAAGACGATGGTGGGGGGATTGCTTTCGGTGTTTCCAACCGCCTATGAAGGCGCCTTGGAAAAATACATCCTTCCCCCGGAAAAGACGAGGGCGCTCTTTAAAGAAAAAAAGTGGGAGCGGATAATCGCCTTTCAGACCAGAAACCCCCTCCACCGGGCGCATGAATATGCAATGGTAATCGCTATTGAGAGATTGACGCGAGAGGGGCACTTTGCCGGGGTTGTCCTAAATCCACTTTTGGGGGAGTTAAAATCGGACGATGTTCCGGCAGAGGTGAGGATGAAATGTTACCGCGCCCTCCACGATGGAAAGCTCCTGGGCAAGGGGGACAAAGACGAGTCGCTCTGGAAAAAGGTGGGTTATGACATCAACGACCAATTTGAGCTTTTGGGGCTTGAGATAAAGATGTTTTACGCCGGCCCAAAGGAAGCCGTGATGCACGCCATCTATCGTCAGAACTACGGCTTTTCGGACATCATCATCGGGAGGAAACACGCCGACGCGCCATTTGACGACGGGACACCCATCTGGGGTGATTTTGATGCCCATGAAAAGTTTGAGAACCTCACTGGTGAGCTTTTGATAAACAATCTTAACATCGGCTTTGCCGCCTATTATGAAGAGCTGGGGAAAGTGGGGCTTGTGGCCGTTGAGAGTAAGAAGGGACTAAAACCCGTTACAATTTCGGGGACAGTGCTTCGCGAAACACTTGGAAAAGGCGAGATTGCTGACGAGAGGTTTATCAGACCGGAAGTTTCAGAGATATTGATAGAATACTACAAAGGAATTCGGGGTGGAAAATAGGAAGGTAGTCATCATTGGACTGGATTGTCTCGATCCAAATCTTGTAGATCAGTGGATTGAAGATCTGCCAAACTTACAGCGTCTTATGAAAGAGGGTGTTTTCGGAAAGATCAGGAGCACCGATCCCCCCATTACAATTCCCGCCTGGGCCTCGATGATGACCGGGTACTCCCCCGGTTCTCTTGGGTTTTACGGGTTCAGAAACAGAAGTGATTTTTCCTACGATGCCCTAAAGCTTGCAACATCCCGCTCTATAAAGAAAAAGAGAGTTTGGGACATCCTTTCGGATCAGGGCAAGAAGGTCGTTGTCCTAAGCGTCCCCCAGACCTACCCGCCGACCAGAGTGAATGGATGTATGGTTTGTGGGTGGCTTACACCGGATATAACTGCCCAGTACACCTATCCCAACTCACTGAAGGGGGAATTGCAAAACGAATTTGGGGACTATCTAATAGATGTTGAGAATTTTAGAACTGACGATAAAGAGCGTCTCCTAAATGATGTCTACGCCCTTACTGCCCAGCGTTTTGAGATGGCAAATTATCTCATTACCAATAAGAACTGGGATTTTTTCATGATGGTGGATATGGGTCCCGATAGGTTTCATCACGGGTTCTGGAAGTACTTTGACAAAACCCACCCAAAACATACTCCAGAAAGTGACTTTGTTGATTGTGGCAGAGAGTATTATAAGTTTTTGGATGAGAGACTTGGTGAATTTTTAGCGAATATCCCAGAGGAATGTGTGATTATGGTGGTGAGCGACCACGGGGCACAGCCGATGTTGGGTGGTGTGGCAATAAACGAATGGCTTGTCGATAAGGGCTATTTGACCATAAAGGAGCGTCCGAAGAAACTAACACCATTAAGCAAAGTAGAAATCGATTGGGAGCGAACAAAGGCGTGGGGTGAAGGGGGATACTATGGCAGGATATTTGTTAATGTAAAGGGGAGGGAACCCAACGGCGTTGTTGATCCATCAGATTATGATGATTTTCTTAACGAGCTTATCGAGGAGATATCAAAGCTGAAAGATGAAGCAGGGAATCCCCTTGGGAACGTCTGCTTCAAACCCGGCGATCTCTATCGAGAGGTTACGGGGATACCGCCGGATCTTTTTGTATATTTTGGGAACCTTTCCTATCGCTCTGTGGGTTCCTTGGGTGTTGGTGGTTATATAACCACAGATAATGACATCGGGCCGGATGACGCAAACCATGCGTTTAACGGTTTTTTTACAATGGTAGGAACCCAAAGCAAAGGTAGGCGCAATGGCCTTTCTGTCATGGATGTGGCACCGACGGTATTGTCGCTGTTTGGTATTGAGCCTGCGAATGATATTGATGGGAAAGTGATTAGTTAAACAATCTTCTTTCTAAGTTTTTAGCGAAATATGCAAACAGTTTTTCTTGGAAACAACAGTTGCTGTCATTTTCGAGTGACTATTTAAAGTATTTTCATACTAACAATTAAATATAGAAATAAGTGGAGGTTCAAGTGGAAACAAAGGCTGACAGGGGAGTTACCCTCTGGTTTACTGGATTGTCCGGGAGTGGAAAAAGCACAGTAAGTGAAATTGTCGAGGTTGTCCTGAGGGACGCAGGCTATAAAGTGGAAGTTCTGGATGGGGATATCGTGAGGACAAACCTCAGCAAGGGGCTGGGGTTCTCCAAAGAGGACAGGGATCTAAATATCAAGAGGATCGGTTTTGTTTGTAACCTCCTTACAAGAAACGGGGTTATTGCAATCGCTGCTGCAATATCTCCTTACAAGGAAGTGAGGGATTACAATCGAAAAGAGATCGGCGATTTTCTCGAGGTGTTTTGCAAGTGCCCCATTGAAGTATTAATCGAGAGAGATGTTAAAGGACTATACAAAAAAGCCCTGTCGGGCGAGATAAAAAACTTCACCGGGGTTTCTGATCCTTACGAAGAGCCGGAAAACCCAGAAATAACAATTAGAAGTGATAGTGAGACACCTGAGGTCAGCGCAAGAATAGTGCTGGACAAGATGGTGGAGTTTGGGTATGTTGACAAAGAGAGGTTAATGTCGGTTTTCGGCTCTGAAGATGATGAAAAAATAAAAAAACGACTGGAAGACTTAGGATATATTTAATAGCTTGTCGGGGTTGGCCGGGGTTGCTGGGAATTGGTAAAGGTTGGCCGGGGTTGTTGGGAATTGGTGGGGGGTTGGGAGTTTTTTTTGTTGTCTTTCATGCTAAATGGTATTAAATAGTGACGTATTGAAAAATTGGGCTATAAGTTTGGTGATGGCCTAAAAAAATCGAAACAATTTAAAGGGGTTTTTCAAAAAGGTTTTATTAAAAGGAAACATTTAAGTAAAAGGAATATTTAAAGGACATATTAAAGGAAAAAGGACATGGAAAAGATGAGCTTTAGTAAAAGGTGCATTGCACCTGCGGCAACGGTCTTTATTGTCATGGCCGTCTCGTTTATTGTCTATAACCTCGTCTGGCGAACGGGCATCCCGTGGATCCATAAACCGCTTGCCTTCATATCTGGAATAACGCTCTTTCTCTCCCACTGGTTTGGAACTCTTTACATCTATCCCGTATCATTTCGCCGGGGGGCGTCACTAATTGAGAGGGTTCTTGCATCGCTCTCAATTCCACTCATTTTCATCATAAAAGAGATCGTGAGAATATCATCAAGCTACACCCTCCTCGAATCCCTCTACTATTTTATAAGCCCCCTCGCTGTGGGGATTACCTCCTTTGCCATCTTTCAGATGGGAGTCAGTGAGGTTTTGATGAGGAGAAAACTCAAAAAGAGCGGTGAGGACGTGAAGGTATTTTCCCTTGGCACCATAGCCTCAATGGTAATCGGGTTGGGTGTTGTGGGGATTATCTTTGCTTGGGAGCTTGGGGCA
>JAUWME010000017.1 GCA_030613285.1 Candidatus Zymogenus sp.
ATTTTGCGGATATGTTTTGTATGGAATGGGTGTTGCAGAAACGGGCTGGATGGCGCCGGCCTCGCTGGTTCCCTGTCTTCCCGGCCCAACCGCAAGCTGACAGAAAAACTTTGCCCCGAACGAGTGTACGTGCTCAACCAGGTCTGACATCATTGGCACAAACAGTTCATTGTAGAGAGACGCATTGTTGTATTTTCTATAAGTATCTGCGGTGGGGTGATTGGTGCCACCTACCGCTTCCATGATGATAAGCCCCGTTCCACCCTTGGCCCTGGCCGAATAGTAGGCCATCTGTTGTTTGCTCACGTAACGATCTGGTGCAGTGTAGTTCATATTCATCGGTGCCATGGCGATGCGGTTTTTGATCTCTACATTTCCGATTTTAATTGGCTCAAAGATTGCATCGTAATCTCCTTTTTTTGCACTCATTAGATATCCTTCACTAAATTTAAGTTTATGTTATAAAGAATGTTCTCAAAAAATATTTCTCAAAGAACTATCTCTAAAAAACTTATAAGGTTAAAAACTTTTTCATTCACTCAATTGCCATTGGTTGGCCTGAACTTGGGGAGCGTAATCTCATCGGTGGCTCTTTCAAACACTACCTCCACCGGCATGTCACAACTGATTTTATCGAAATCACACTCCACGATATTGCTCATAAACCGAAACCCCTCATCAAGCGCTATTATCGCCAGGGCATAAGGGACGTGGGGCATAAACTCAGGGGGGGCCATGTCGTAAGTTACCGTGAAGGTGTGAATCTTCCCCTTACCCTTCGATTCTTTCCACCCAAGGTTTTGGCTCATACAGTTCGTACAGAACATCTTCGGGAAGAAGATTACCTCGCCGCAGTCCTTACACTCTTGGTAGAGTAGCTTGTTCTCCTTACACCCGTCCCAGAAAATCTTGCTAAGGCCTGTTATCAACGGCAGTGGTTTCGTATATTCATTCGTTTGTGTCATCTTATGCTATACCTCCCTTCCTAATATACCCACATGAAAGTCCATCCCCACACCCCCGGAAGCCGTCTCGACGACGTATTTTACGTCCTTTACCTGCCTCTCCCCGGCCTTTCCCATTATCTGCCGGGCAGCCTCCACAAGGATTGCCACACCGCCCCCGGCCCCCGTGTGTCCCTGAGCCATCATTGCCCCATTCGTTGAAACGGGGAGTTTTCCCCCTGGAGATGTATGACCATCCTCTACAAATTTTCCCGCTTCCCCCCTTTTGCATAGATCCAATATTTCCATGGATATCAAGATAAAGGTGGGGAATGCATCATAAAGCTCCGCAACGCCGATGTCCTTCGGCCCCACACTCGCCATTTCGTAAGCTTCTTTTGCCGCAGGTCCCCAGGCCTTAATTATATTCGTGGGCTGGGCTGTTACGGTAAAATTCGTGCACCTCGAACCCATTCCGAGGATATATGCCGGCGTGTCGGTCATATCATCAGCTCTCTCTTTTGTTGTAACAATAAATGCCGCAGCGCCGTCTGCCAATATGTTCATCATCCGTTTTCTGACAGGAGATGACAGCATCGGTGAATCTACAACCTCATCTGCGCTCCTCTCTTTTTTCATCATCGCATTGGGGTTCAGCATCGCCCACTTTCTGAGAGACTCCACAACAGAGGCAATTTGCCTTTCGGTGGTTCCCGTGTCATACATATATCTTTGCTGGAGCATCCCGGCAAGCGCCAGCTGGGAAAAACCAAAGGGCGCTTCGTATTCCTGGCTTATTGACGCCTTTGCAAACATTGTTATTGCGGCGTTCAAATCAAGGCCGGTTCCCATGCGGTCTGAATGCACCACCAGAACGGCCTTTGAAAGCCCCGTTGTTACAAGGGCTGTTGCCACCTTTAACGCATTTGCAGAGCTCGACCCACCGCTCATTAACTGAAAATTTGACTTTGCCACAGAGCCGAGGCCCAACTCCTCAACCACCCAAGAGCAGACCATGTTGGCGTTGTCAAGGGAATTTGCCACAACGCCGATGGGTATCACTGTGTCAATATCATTTTTGTTTATCCCGGCATCCTTGATGGCATCAGCAGATACCGAGATCGCAGCATCGATAAATGATCTGTCTGGGTACATACCGGTGGGGACTTCGCCGATTCCTACAATTGCCGCCTTACCACGAATTGTGCTCATAAATTTTCTCCTTTTCTTGAAATGCATATAATTTTTATTTTCTACAAACCGGTCAGAAGCCTTCCGATGACGAGCCTTTGAATCTGGGACGTGCCCCCGCCGATTGTGGCCATCTTGCTGAACCAAAAGTTTCTGCCGATGGGGTATTCCTTCATGCAGCCATATCCTCCGAATATCTGAACAGCCTTTCTGGATGATCGCTCTGCGGCTTCTGATATGAATGTCTTTGCAATGGCAGCATCCAAACCGATAAATTCGCCCCTGTCCTTTTTCCATGCGACAAGATAGGTGAGATACCGGGATGCCTCAAGATCCATCTTCATCTCCGCAAGCATTGCCTGTACAAGCTGAAACTTACCGATGGGTTTCCCAAACTGCTTTCTCTCCTTTGAATATTCAATACACGCATCGAGATCCGCCTCCATAAGACCAATCGTGGGAGCAAAGGCTATCCGCTCCCAGCCCAACGTGTAGAGCATCGCCTGAAATCCCTCTCCTTCTCCGCCCAACATATTTTCTGCCGGTACTTTGCAGTCGTCGAAAAATATCTCACCGGTGGGCGTGCTTTTCCCCTCGTATTTCTCCAAAGGTTTGCCTACCGTCAGTCCGGGGGTATCCTTTTCGACTATAAAGATTGTAAGTCCCCCGGCCCTCTTTTCGAGATCGGTGGATGCAAACACTATAAATAGATCGGCAATGGGGGCATTGGATATGAAGGTCTTGCTGCCGTTGAGGATGTAACTGTCTCCATCTTTTGTTGCAGTGGTTTTAAGCCCCGTGGCATCAGACCCAGCCTCAGGCTCCGTCAGAGCAAAGGCGCCAATCTTTTCACCCGTGGCCATCTTGGGAAGATACGTCTTCTTTTGTTCCTCTGTCCCCAGTTCCACAATCGGCATGGCGCCAATCAGAAGATGAGACCCCCACACCACACAAAGAGACCCATCCCAACCTCCATGTCCAAAGGCCTCGAGCCCAACCACCGTTGTCATCGCATCGGCGCCGCCGCCCCCATACTCCTCAGGGATACTTAGTCCCAAAAGACCCATTTCCCCCATCTTCTTCCAGATATCATACGAAAACCCCTCTTCCTCTCTTGCGGTAATTCCGGGTCGTATCTCCTTTTCGGCAAATTTAAGAATAGAATCCTTGAACATTGTCTGTTCTTCTGTAAAGCTAAAATCCATCTTTTTACTCCTTATCAATTTCGTGATGGTAGGGCAACTGTTGCTTCGCCAACGATGGCGTTTTCTCCATGCTGATTGACCACAAAGAGCTCGCAATCCACAAGGTTTTTGTCGTCCTTGGTGTATTTTTTTGTAACCTTTCCCTTGAAGGTAAGAGTGTCTTTTGGCCAGACTTGAGACGCAAACCTTATTTTGTATCTCTTTACATTGCCGTCACCGGCCCAATCTGTAACAACCCTTGTCAAAAAACTGCCGTGCATAAGCCCCATGGCAAATACTGAAGGGAGTCCAACTGACTTTGCAAATTCCTCGTCGTGATGAATGGGATTGAAATCCCCCCCTGCGCCTGCGTACTTTACAAAATGGGTGCGATTTACGGTTACCTCAAAGGAGGGGAGCTCCTCGCTGTCTGCTACATCTTCAAAATATTTTTTTATATCTTCCATTTTTGTTACCTGTTCAATTGTTATACAATATTTGTTTTTCTAACTAACTCCTCTCAATAAAAACATTCTTCATTGCTGCTACCGGCTTATCATTCTCATCAAAAAAGCTGATTGTTACCTCAACGAAGGTCATCTTTCCGCCCCGTTTTCCTTCCTTTTCGTAAATATCCCCGATACTTATTTCACCCCTTAAAGTCTCCCCGGCAGCAATTGGCCGCTCGATGGTGAATTCTGCCTCACCGTGAACGCTGGTGGCAAGGTTCATCTCCAATTTCAGCATCATCTCAACTATCAGGTTCTCTGAAGGGAGGTGAAAGGCGAAGGTCGCCGGAAATGTTACTGGCATAATCACGCTGTCAAAGCCCAGTCCCTGGGCGTACTCAACGTCCCTGTAAACAGGGTTGGGGTCTAATATCGCTCCTGCAAATTCCTTGATCTTTCCCTGCTCCACAGGAAATTCAAACTCCCCAAATTTTGTCCCCGACAGATTTTTTTTGACCATAACTATACTCCTCTAATATCTATTATCTGTTTTTAAGAATACATCTCATTTATTTCCTTTTCGTATCGCTCAACCACGGCAAACCGTTTTATCTTCTTCAGGCTTGTCAACTCACCGTCTTCCTCTGACAGAGGTATCGGCAGTATCTTGAACTTTTTAATCTGCTCCACCCGGGAAAGTTTATCATTGACCTCACTTATATGTTTCTCAATCTCCTCGCCTATACCCTTAACATTTAGCAGATCATCATAGCTCTTAACGCTAATCCCCTTATTTGTCCCGAAGGGGATACCCCCCTCAAGGCTGAGCGTCAAAAGGGCGGTGATATATTTTTTGCCTTCCCCCACAAGCACAGCGTGTTCAACAAGGGGATGACTCATAAGCGATGCCTCGATCTTGGCGGGCGAAATATTCTTGGCACCCGATGTGATTATGATATCCTTTTTTCGGCCCGTGATGAAGAGATAACCATCTTCGTCTAAATATCCAAGGTCGCCGGAATAGAGCCATCCATCTCGGAAAGTTTCGGCGGTAAGTTCTTTGTCCTTGTAGTAGCCGGGAGAAACCATGTTGCTCTTTACCATTATCTCGCCATCGGCTGCAATTTTGATCTCGGTCAATGGAAAGGGTTTTCCAACAGAGCCAAATCTGAGAGACTCCCTTGTCTCGGCCGAGCCTATCCCCAGTGCCTCCGACTGTCCGTAGACCTGGCAAATCCAGATACCCAGAGAAAAGAAGAAGTCGATAATCTCTTTGGATGATACCGATCCTCCGGTCATGACGTGCTTTGCATCATTGAAAAACCCCAGGGTATCAAGGATCTTCTTGATGACAAGCTTTTCAGCAATTTTGTGCTTTACCTTCAAGGTCAGGGGTATTCTCTTCTTTTCGTAAAGGTACTTATTGTATTGCATACCAACATTTGTAGCCCAATTAAAAATCTTCTTTTTCTTTTCAGGCATGGCATTACGATTTGCCATTACCATGTCATATATCTTCTCCCAGGTTCTCGGAAGTCCCACTACCAGTGTGGGTTGTACATTCCTCAATTCCTCGATGGCATTGTCCAATTCGCAAAAGTGGACGAGGGAGCCGGTCATTAATGGGGCCAGGAGGGAGGCACTCCTCTCAAACACATGGGCCAGAGTCAGAAAACAGCAAGTTTTTATCATCTCCGTCTCTCTTTTCATGAACTCCCACCAAACATCGACGCAAATCGCTGTTGAATAACAATTTTTCTGGGTAAGCATAACCGCCTTGGGATTGCCCGTGGTTCCGGAAGTATATATATAGGTAGCAACCATATCTTCGGTTACGGAATTTCTCAACTTAATCAATTCCTCCTCACTAATATCATTCCCGACCTTGATAAATGTTTTAAAATCCATCAAGATATCTTCACCTGAAGGTACGGTTCCGTTAATGAGGACAATTTTTTCAAGCCCGGTTATATCCTTTAACATACCCTTTATCTTGTCATACTGGCTTATTTCCTCCACGAAAAAGAGCCTTGCCCCGGAATGGTTGAGGATATACTTTATTTGCTCTCCGCTGCTGGTAGTGTAAATCGGGGCGATTGTTGCCCCAATGGTCATAATCGACATATCGATGACGAACCAATCGGGTGAGCTTTTACCTATTAGGGATATTTTGTCACCCGCCTTGATGCCATAACCGACGAGCGCCTTTGAAAACTCCTCGATCTTTTGTCCGTACTCCTTCCATTTCATCGTTTTAAAACCCTCACCGTCTCGATACTTTAAGTAAGGGCGATCTGGGGTGTCGTTGAGGCGTTTTTCTAACAAAGCGAATATAATTTTTCCCATTTTTTATCCCCTAATGGTGTTATGCACATACTCATATTAACTATAACCTTATTGCTATTAAATGTTTCCATTCAGATAGTAAGCACTATCCATAGAGTTAAAAATTTTTTACCTTTCCTCAAGGACTAACATATCACGCATTAGCCAAAAGAGCATCTCATTGGTGAAACACTCTGGTTCTATAAACTCCCTGAGGGAAACTACGGTAAAATATTGATTTACAAATATCCCTGCTAAAATATGAACATCAACATCGCTTTTTAATTTCCCCTTTTTCTTCGCAGATATAAGTACTCTTCTTACTCCTTCTATGCATCTATCCATGAAATCTGTAAAAGTGTTCTTAAAATCCGGATCATTCCTGTAACTCAATAAGTGAACAAGAAACATCGATTTATGGGGATTCTCTGTCACAAAATCAAAATATATTTTGATTACCCCTTTTAGATAACCTATTTCATCATCCAAGGTATTTTTATATACTTCTCTGTAGGAAGAAAGCAATTCTTCGGTAATAGATCTAAAACAGGCGAAAAACAATTCCTTTTTGTTCTTGAAATGTTTGTACATGGTTGGTTCGGAAATCTTAGCTTCCCTGGCTATCTCTGCGGTTGTGGCTGCTGTATATCCTTTTGCATTGAACAATCTTATTGCTGCATCTAATATGTTTTGATGTCGCTGTTCGTATTCAAGGTATCTTTCTCTCGATTTTTCTACGATGTTTTTGGCCATGAGCGAAATTCCTCTTTATAAAAAGCTATCTGAAAGTGGTACACATTCAAACCAAGCAATGCCAATTGAGCAATATTGGTTGCTAATATATAGATAGTACCTACTATCTACCAATTAATCAAGGGTATGTCAAGGAAAAAATGGCTGAAATTTTTTTAAATCCCTTTTTTGTGATACTAATTCAATTCTTTAGTGCGATTGATTGTTTAAAAAAAACCTCGAAAGGCGTTTGAAAGTCAAGACACTTCCTTGGTCGAGTATTGAGTTTGTACATAGCATGATTGGTACTGTCAAGCTTTTTGTATTGCAAAGCGCACTTTTAGACGAGCCCTTCTCCGTTGAAAAGTTGTACTTAGGTTAGGCTTCTATTCTGCCAATGTCTTGCCGCTTCTTGGCACAAGAAACTTTTGGAATGAGAAAACATAGCATGTCTACTGATGTCATAATAGTAAGCTGACAAAAAAGTGTTCATCTCTATGATAATGATAAATATCTACTTTCAATTACTAAATTTGTTGCCGTAAAATGAAATTTTCAATAAAAAAGATTGATTTTCTCCTCTGTATTTAGTATAATAATATCAGAAGGGTTATTGAGACATAATCTGTAGGGGCTTGGTCGTATCCTTGGGTTGCTCATCATTTTTAACTTTAATATTTTAGTATTGCATTAAAAAAATCTGGAAACTAACGAATCATCTTATCTCTCGCAAAAATGCGAGGGTGGCGGAATTGGTAGACGCGCTGGATTTAGGATCCAGTGGAATAACTTCCGTGGGGGTTCAAGTCCCCCCTCTCGCACCAAAAAACCCACCCCTAACAATATTTTAATTTCAATAATTAAAACCAATAATAGTATTGCAGGAGTTGCTGTTAATGAAGGTAAATGTAGAAGAAGAAAGTGTCGTAAAAAAGAAAATCTCCGTCACAATTCCAAAAGAGAGGGTAGACGAAGAGTTCAAAAACGCATATAAAGAACTAAATAGTAAGGCCAAGGTAAAAGGGTTCAGGCAGGGAAAAGTGCCGCTTCATGTCCTAAAACAACGGTTTAAAGAACAGGTCGAGGCCGATGCCACAGAGAATCTCTTTAAAAGCACATACCCCGATGCCTTGACAGAAGCGGATATAAATCCCATCACTTACCCCAAGGTGGATACCGAAGGAGCAAAGGAGGGAGAAGAATTTTTGTACACGGCGTCAGTGGAGGTTTTGCCCGAAATTCAAGTAGCTGATTATAAAGGAATCGAGGTGGAGAAAGAAAAGATTAAAGTCTCAAAAAAAGATGTTGATGCCGTAATCGAAAACTTTGCCAATTCTCACGCTACTCTTGAAACCGAAGAAAAAGATCGTTCCGTGAAAAAAGATGATATTGCGATTATCGACTTTAAGGCATTCTCCGGTGATGAACCCCTGGATGGCGGGGAAGCCGAGGGTTACCCCTTGGAATTGGGATCAAAAATGTTCGGGGAAGAATTTGAAAAAGAAATAATCGGAAATAAAAAAGATGACCAATTGGAATTTGAAATTGATTTTCCAGAAGATTACAAGATAGATATTTTTCAAGGGAAAAAGGTAAAGTTTAACGTCACCATAAAAGAGATAAAAGTGAAAAAACTTCCCAAGATAGACGACGAATTTGCAAAGGATATGGGTCAATTTGAGTCGTTAGATGAATTGGTGGATGATGTGAAAAAAAGACTTACCGAAAATGAAACCAAGCGAGTTGAAGAGGATCTCAAAAAGAGGATAATGACGCAGTTGATAGAACTTAACAGCTTTGAAATTCCAGACTCCCTAATAGAGGCAAGAAGTTTTGATCTTATCAGAAACACTGAAACGAGGCTCAGAAGCCAAGGGATGTCCCTTGAGGCGATAGGGAGCGACCCAAAACAGGTGATGGAGATGGTGAAACCACAGGCCATCTTTGACGTGAAAGCAAGAATTATCTCAGACGAGATCGCCAAGGCCGAAGACATTGAAGCAACAAAAGAAGAGGCAGAAGAAAGACTAAAAGAGGATGCCGCACAGTCTGGGATGAACTTCGAGGAACTAAAAGAGAGTTACGAGACAAATAATGCGTGGGGTGAGTTAGTCTACATGATTCGCTCAGAAAAAACTCTTGATTTTCTCACAAAGGTTGTTAATATAAAAGAGGTAAAGAAAATTAAAGATGACAAGGCAGCGGTTGTTGACTAAAGGGGGTTGCTGGGGTTGCTGGGGTTTTTTAAAATTGGAGAGTTGGGTGGTTGGGGTTGTTGGGATTGTAGATTGTCAGGGGAGGGGTTTTGTGAGGGAATGGTTTTTTATATAAAAATAGTTGTTTTTAACTGAAACCTAAAAAGGAAGAACACCAAAAAATGCCACTGATACCAATGGTTGTGGAACAGGATGGAAGAGGAGAAAGGGCTTTCGATATTTATTCAAGGCTCTTAAAAGACCGTATAATTTTTCTCGGCTCGACCATAAACGACGATGTTGCAAACCTCGTAATTGCCCAGATGCTCTTTCTGGAGGCGGATGACCCTGACAAAGACATTTCTATTTATGTTAATTCTCCCGGCGGCGTCGTAACAGCGGGACTTGCCATTTACGACACTATGGAGTTTGTAAAACCCCATGTGTCCACGATCTGTGTTGGGCAAGCAGCATCAATGGGAGCACTCATACTTGCCGCCGGCAAAAAGGGCAAAAGGCTTGCCTTGCCTCACTCAAGGATTCTAATCCATCAGCCAATGGGAGGATTTCAAGGACAGGCATCAGATATCGACATTCAAGCAAAAGAAATATTGAGAATGAAAGACGAGCTTAATGAAATTCTCGTTAAACACACAGGCCAAAAGCCCGAAAAAATAAATGAGGATACAGACCGTGATTTTTTTATGAGTGGAGAGCAGGCAAAAGAGTACGGTATCATTGACGATGTCATCTCTGTGCGCAAGTAGGGTGCTGGAAAAATGGGAGTGGAATTAAGGTGAAGGAGGAAATGTTGATATTGCCGGAAAAAGGGAACTGGAATTAAGGTGAAAGGAAGAGCAATTGGTACTGCTAAAAAATTGGGAAAATAATAAATACACCTTGTTATTTTTATTTACAGTTTTGTTTCATAATATTATTTCATAATTTCAATATATTCTTGAAATAGGTGCTACTCTGAATAATAAAGGGAGTTAAATCCTAAAGGATAGGTATGAACGAGCATAAAGGAAAAGATAATAGCAACGATATGTTCTGCTCTTTTTGTGGAAAGGGCAAAAATGACGTGAAGAAGCTGATAGCAGGTCCTACAAGCTTTATCTGCGATGAGTGCGTCGAACTTTGTAACGACATCATTGCCGAAGAAAGCGAAAGGGAAGAACTTTCAAAAGTGGGATCTGTCATACCAAAACCAGTTGAGATTAAAACATTCTTGGATGAGTATGTCGTTGGTCAGGAGAGGGCAAAGAAGATACTCTCTGTTGCCGTTCATAACCACTACAAAAGGATAGAAACCAGTAACAAATGGGCAGACGTAGAGCTCCAAAAGAGCAATATCTTGCTACTTGGCCCTACAGGATCGGGCAAGACTCTCCTTGCCCAAACATTAGCAAAGTTTTTAGATGTTCCCTTTACTATTGCCGATGCTACAAGTCTAACAGAGGCGGGGTACGTTGGGGAAGATGTTGAAAACATCATCTTGAGCTTACTGCAAGCTGCAGATTACGACATAGAAAAAGCATCAAAGGGAATCATATACATCGACGAAGTAGACAAAATCTCAAAAAAGAGCGACAACCCCTCTATCACAAGAGACGTCTCTGGGGAAGGGGTGCAACAGGCTCTCTTAAAAATCATCGAGGGAACCATTGCCAATGTCCCGCCGAAAGGAGGAAGAAAGCATCCCCAGCAGGAATTTTTGCCCGTGGATACAACAAACATACTGTTTATCTGTGGCGGGGCCTTTACGGGGTTAGAAAAAATTGTGGAAAGAAGGATGCACGCTAAATCCCTCGGTTTTTCAGCTGATATAAAGTCAAAAAAAGAGAGAGATCTGGGAAAACTATTAGCCAACGTACAACCAGAAGATCTTATTAAATACGGACTTATTCCAGAGTTTGCCGGAAGGCTTCCTGCCATCGCCACACTAACAGAGTTGTCTGAAGAGGCTTTGATTAAAATATTGCAGGAACCAAAAAATGCCTTGGTTAAGCAGTATAAAAAACTATTCGAGCTTGAAAATGTCAAGCTCATGTTTACCGAAGATTCAATATCGGCCATTGCAAATATGGCAATGAAAAGAGGCTCCGGGGCAAGGGGCCTGCGTTCAATTATGGAAAATATCATGGTTGATATTATGTACGATATTCCCTCTCAAACAAACATCAAAGAGTGTATAATCAACGAGGGAGTTGTTTCAAATCAGGAAAATCCCATAATCCTTTACGAAAAATCGGCATAATATCTGGCTTTGATACTTATCGGAACAGTTGATTTTTAAAGAAACAAAAGGAGATTAAAATAAATGTTTTTCAAAAATGATAAAGATGATACAGCATTTGAGACGAATGAGAATGTCATACCTCTCCTGCCACTAAGAGACATCATTATTTTCCCGCATATGGTAGTGCCACTCTTTGTGGGAAGAAAGAAATCCATCAATGCCCTCGAGACGGCAATGGCATCAGACAAAAATATTCTCTTGTCAGCGCAGTTGAATGCAAAAACGGACGAACCAACCCCCGACGAAATATATCGAATCGGAACTGTCGGGTCTATCGTACAGCTGTTAAAACTCCCAGACGGTACAGTAAAGGTACTTGTTGAAGGGAAACAGCGAGCAAAAGTTAAAGAATATATCCCTAATGAAGATTTCTTTTTGGCAGAAGTCGAGTATATAAAAGAGGATGAAACCATAACTCCAGAGGTTGAGGCGTTGATTCGCTCCATTAACAGCACGTTTGAGTCATACGCAAAGCTGAGCAAAAAAATTCCACCTGAAATGATAATGAGCGTTGCCTCTATCATCGAACCTTCAAGGCTTGCAGACACCATTGTTACACAACTAAACCTAAAGCTCGAAGAAAAACAGCAAGTTCTCGAAATCGAAAACCCGTCCAAAAGGCTCGAAAAAGTTTATTCCTATATGCAAAGCGAAATCGAAATAAAACAGATAGAAAGACGCATCAAAAACAGAGTCAAAAAACAGATGGAGCGTACCCAAAAGGAATACTATCTCAACGAGCAGATGAGAGCCATTCAGAAAGAACTGGGGGAAAAGGACGAATTTAAGGCCGAAATCAAAGAACTCGAAGATAAAATAAAAGAGAAAAAGCTCACCCCAGAGGCTCTGGAGCGTGTAGAAAAAGAGCTAAAAAAACTCAAGATGATGTCTCCCATGAGTGCTGAGGCCACGGTAATTCGAAACTACCTCGACTGGATATTAGCGCTCCCCTGGGACGAGTTTACAGAAGATAAACTAAACATTGACGAGGCAACAAGGATATTGGACGAAGATCACTACGGGCTCAAAAAACCAAAGGAACGCATCCTCGAATACCTCGCCGTTAAACAACTAAAAAGCGATATGAAAGGGCCTATACTTTGCTTGGTTGGCCCACCGGGAGTTGGAAAGACCTCTCTTGGTCGTTCCATTGCCAGAGCTACAGCCAGAAACTTTGTTAGGCTCTCCCTTGGCGGTGTGAGAGACGAAGCAGAGATTCGGGGCCACAGACGTACATATATTGGGGCTCTCCCAGGGAAAATCATCCAGTATTTGAAAAAATCGAATTCGTCAAATCCAGTTTACCTCATGGACGAGGTTGACAAGATGAGTACCGATTTCCGTGGAGATCCGTCCTCAGCTCTGCTTGAGGTACTCGACCCGGAACAAAACAATACATTCAACGACCACTATCTCGATCTCGACTACGACCTTTCAAAGGTCATGTTCATCACAACAGCAAATGTGCTGCACAATATTCCAAAGCCGCTCCAAGACAGAATGGAAATAATCCAGATTGACAGCTATACAGAATTGGAGAAACTACATATCGCACAGCAGTTTTTAGTTAGAAAACAGCTGGAAGAAAACGGTCTCGAAGAGAAGAATGTGTCATTCTCGGATAAATCTGTTCTTGAAGTTATCAGGTATTATACAAGAGAGAGCGGTGTTAGAAATCTCGAAAGAGAAATCGGGTCAATTTGCCGGAAGGTGGCAAAAAACGTTGTAAAATATGGAAGAGAATATTCCGTAAAGGTTACTCCAGCGAAAGTGAAAAAATACCTCGGTATCCCTCGCTACCGTTACGGAAAAATCGAAGAGGAAGACCATATTGGTATAGCAACAGGCATGGCATGGACTGAGGTTGGCGGAGAACTACTAACCATCGAAGTTACAGAAGTTCCAGGCAAGGGAAAGCTTACTATCACCGGAAAATTGGGTGAGGTAATGCAAGAAAGCGCCCAAGCGGCCATGAGTTACATCAGGGGGAGAGCAGAAGAACTGGGGCTCGATCGCGGCTTTTACCAAAATGTGGATTTACACATACACGTCCCAGAAGGTGCCATCCCCAAGGACGGTCCTTCTGCCGGAATAACCATCGCAACCGCCATCGCATCGGCCATTGCAAAGATCAAAGTACGACATGACATCGCCATGACCGGTGAGAT
>JAUWME010000082.1 GCA_030613285.1 Candidatus Zymogenus sp.
ATCGTTGTCACAGGCGTGATGACTCACCTTTGTGTCGAGACGACGGCGCGCTCCGCCTTCGTTCGGGGGTTTGAGGTAATTTTTCCTATTGACGGCACTGCCACCTACAACGAGGATTTTCACCTGTCCACATTTATTAACCTCTCCCACGGTTTTGCGGTGCCAGCCCTCATGGACAACCTGATAGAAATAATGGAGAACAATAAAAAATGAAGGTTGAAGACGTCGTTATAATTGGCTGCGGGCCAGCAGGGGCAGCCGCTGCCATCCAGCTTTTCCGAAGCGGTATAGCACCCGTTGTCTTTGAAAAGGAGAATGTCGGGGGGCTTCTCCGAAACGCAAACCTTGTGGAAAACTACCTCGGTTTTCCCGGCGGAATAAAGGGCGTTGATCTGGTTGACCTCATTAAACGACAACTTGAGATTGTGGGTGTTAAAGTACATAATGCGAAGGTACTTTCACTTCATTACAAAGACGGTCTCTTTATAACGAAAACCGAAAGCGGTACAACAAAATCAAGGTTTGCAATAATCGCCTCCGGGACAAAGCCAAAGGCTCTGCCCGACGTTGATATCGCAGACTATGCGAAAAAAAATGTTTTTTCTGAAGCATACCCACTCTTTGGTGTCTCAAAAAAGCGAATCGTAATCATTGGCGCCGGCGATGCAGCCTTTGACTACGCCCTTAACCTGTCTCGAAAAAATGAGGTTATCATCCTAAACAGGTCTGACAAAACCAAATGCCTCCCGCTTCTAAAAGAGAGGTGCGCTGCGGTCGGCGCAATCAGATACCTTGAAAATCATCCTGTAAAAACGGTGGACACAAAAAATGGCGGGGTTGAAATTACAGCATTTGATGTTATATTAAGCAAAGAGACTCTATTCCATTCCGATTATCTCATAACGGCCATTGGCAGGAAACCTAACATAGATTTCTTGGAAACTGGGCTAACAAATAAAATCGATTCCCTCAAAAAAGATAGTGGACTTTTCATTATCGGTGATGTTATAAATGGTATCTTCAGACAGACAACAATCTCCGTAGGAGACGGAGTCAGGGCAGCAATGGAAATTTATGGGTATCTATTTCACGATTAGTTGGATAAAGAGGAAAATTGATGAAGATAGTTGCAAAGGTGGGAAACGAAGATATTGCGATGGTTTACATTGCGGAGCTTAACAGCGGAAACGGAAAAGACCCAAAAGGCCCCGGAAAAAAACTCATCGAATTTGTAGAATCTGTTCAACCACCAACTCCAAGAAGCGAAAAGTGGGTACTGATTGTCTCCACCCTATTCGGGTGCCCGGTGGGGTGCTCCTTTTGCGATGCAGGAATGTACTACGACGGGAAACTGACAAAGGACGAGATTCTATCTCAAATAGATTTTTTGATACATAATCGCTTCCCCAGGGGTGGGGTTCCGGTCAAGAAATTCAAGATACAATTTGCCAGAATGGGAGAACCGGCACTAAATGAAAATGTGCTCGATGTCCTTGAGGAACTCCCCGACATCTACGATGCTCCGGGACTTATGCCCTCCATCTCCACCATTGCCCCCAAAGGCACAGATAACTTCTTCGAGAGACTTCTGGATATCAAAAAGCAGATATACGGGAGTCAATTTCAGCTCCAGTTTTCCATCCACTCCACAGATGTTGAAAAACGTAAATCCATCATCCCTGTTAAAATCTGGGACTTTAAAAAGATCGCCAGTTTTGGAGAAAGGTTTTACAATGCCGACAATAGAGACAACGAAAGGAAGATAACCCTAAACTTCGCTCTGGCCAAAGACACAACGATTGATCCAGATATAATGATAGATAACTTTTCCCCAGAAAAGTTCATCATCAAGGTTACCCCGGTAAACCCCACCTGCAGCGCCAAGAAAAACCATATATCCTCCCACATCGTGCCGGGTGTGGAAAAATACGAAATATTAGAAGCTCTCAAAAATAAAGGCTATGATGTTATCTTGAGCATCGGGGAGCTTGCCGAAAATGACATCGGAAGCAATTGCGGCCAACATATCATGAACTATATGCGAAAAAACGAGATAGTCCCAGGTGGTTACACCTACCCCTTGATTAACGTTGACGAGGTTACTCTCATTAAGGATGCATAAACCAAAGGGGCCCTTGCAGGGTTTTTAGGAGTGAGTCATAGTTCCTTTTAATTGTCTTGTGAGATATTGATTTTCTTTTTATTGACAGATTGCTTAATTGTTTTCAGAGTGGATGGCCATCCCTTTTTGTTTTCTTTGATTTGACAGATTTGTTTTAAGATTTTTCCTAATACAAAATAAGGTGGTAAATCATGGAGCCTACGGAAGTTAGACGCGCCCTCGTTGTCGGAGCTGGCGTAATGGGTCACTCCATAGCCCAGGTCTTTGCTCAAGCGGGGATTGAAGTGGCTTTGGTTGACAATGACAAAGACGTACTCACTAAAGCAAAGCGGCATATTAAGTTAAACCTTGAAACTCTGGCCGAGTTTGGATACGTGGATATAAACGAGGTAGACGCTATTTCAGGCCGTATCTACACCACAAGGGACATTATTGATGCGGCGGTCAATATCGATTTTGTCGTCGAGGCTGTGTCCGAGGTACCAGAAGTAAAAAAGGCTGTCTTTGAAAAGTTAGACGAGGCATTGCCCGACAACACGGTCATTGCAAGCAACACATCGGGCATTGACATCTTCTCTGCCATTGATCTTGATATCAAAAAGCCGGAGCGTTTGATAGTCGCCCACTGGTTTGCGCCGCCACACATCATCCCCCTGGTGGAAGTCGTCCCCGGCCCCTTCACAGCACCTGATACCATCTACCTTACCGAAAACCTTATGAAGCACCTTGGGAAAAAACCCGTAGTGATGCTTCAGTTTACCCGTTCTTTTATCGTCAATAAGATACAAAACAACATCGCTCTTGCGGTCTTTGATCTTTTGGAGAACGGCTGGGCCACCCCTGAGGATATCGACCTTGCCGTCAAGACGAGTCTGGGGATCAGGCTCCCCATCGTGGGCGTTGCCCAAACCCTCGACTTTACTGGCCTTGACCTTGTTTATGACGTGATAAAATCTTACGGCATGGAAAACAAATTCATTGGAGAGAAGGTGGAGAATGGGCATTATGGGGCGAAGTCTTCCAAGGGGATGTACGACTACGGTGGAAGATCGGAAGAGGAAATTTTAAAGAAGAGGGACAGGCTTTACCTTAAGATGCTTGAATTGTTAGAAGAGATAGACGCCTTTGAGCCAGTATGATAGTTTTAGCGTGAGTTATAAGAATCGGGAATTAGCTTAATCATAAAAAGGTCTGCCTCTAAGGGGGCGGGCCTTTTTTTTGCCTTGATTTCCACCAAAACGTTCTAATTTAGACGTCAATTTTCCATCGGAGAATCATTACAACAAATCAAAGTTGATAAAGGGACAGGAAGACAATGGTGAAATGCAATATTGCTCTACGACTCATTTTCCAACACAAAATAGCAAGTATCATCCCCCATGGCCCTGCACTTTGTTTCCTTAGCTACATACAAACCCTTACCAAAAGCCCAATTGGCAAGGTATTGCAAACTTCCGGAAATCACAGTACATATCGGCCTTTGAGTTTCATACTCTGTGCAGATAGGGCAATCAAATACGTCAAAGTCAATGCTCTCGTCGTCATTAACGACCAATTTCCCCACACCTATGCCCATTTGCAGGATCTCCATGGATTTTAAAAACTTCTCCTTTGGTTGTAAATCGTTAAAGGCGTCCAGGACATGGCCCAACTCTGCGGCATATTTAATATTGGTATATCCAATCCTCCTCCAGATGCCAAGTGCCCCATTGAGGCCCAGCAGATTTGCTATCTCTGGATACAATCTGGCCTGTTGGCTCACCGGAACACAAGGATTCCAGTCATATTCCGGTGGATTGCTAAACATATGAGAGAGTCCCGCATTTTTGAAAACTATCTTACAGCCGTTTTCTCCCATGATTTCCATTATACCATCCAAGGCGGCCCGGATAGCCATATTGGCGGCCATCGCTTCTTCATTCATTTTACACCTCCATCTCTTTATATTGTTTGAAAGTGCTTATTTTATTTTATTTGTATATTATTATCATAAAAGAAGCTTGATATCAAGAATTTATGCGAATTAAATTGAACAGTGCTATTTAAATCCGTTTTGGAATTAAAACAGTATCGAACCTTTTACCATTTTCTCACCTTGATTCAATCCAATGCCGGTCGCATCTTAAAAATCGGTAGAGCCTTAATCTTTACTCATCTTATTCAGATGCGCCAAGACCTCCTCAACCACGCCCTCAATCCCAATTTCGACTTCATCACCCGACTCCATATCCTTCAATCTCACCATCCCCCGCGCCGTCTCGTCCGGGGCCACAACAAGTACCTTTCCCACCCCAAGGCGATCGGCGTACTTGAGCTTCTTCTTCATACGCCTGTCTGAAGTATAGACGTCTGTGGAAATCCCCGCCTTCCTAAATTCCTTTGCGATTTTTAGCGAGGCCCCCACATCCTCAGGGCCGAAGGGACAAATGAGAATATCCACACTGCCTGTAGCTTCTTTCATCATTCCCAATTCCTGAATCACCTGAATGATCCTCTCAAGACCGAGGGACATTCCCGTGGCAGGGACGTCAACGCCGGTGAAGAGGCCAATTAGAGTATCGTAGCGTCCACCGCCGGCTATACTCCCAATCTTCGGCTCCTCAACCACCGTCTCAAAGACCGTACCGGTGTAATATGCAAGTCCCCGGGCAAGCCGCGGCGAGAAGATTACCTTATCTCTGGAAATCCCAATCTCTTTTAAAAGCCTAAATATCTCCTTGAGGTCATTGATCGCCTCTGATGCAGATTCCTCCCCGGTGCCACCCTTGAGGGCATCTTCGAGCTTATTGAGGTCTTTGATGGGATCGTCAGTAGTTTCTGTAAGGCGAAACATCTCCTCCACCACACCCTTTTCGTATCCGGTTTGGATAAACTCCTCCATCACTTTTTCCACCCCCACCTTGTCGATCTTATCCAAAATCCTGATCGCAACAGGGATGTCCTCAGCCGAGACGCCCAAATATTCCATCAAGCCTGTAAGGAGCTTTCTGTGATTTAAAAACGTTTTGGATTGAGTAAAACCGATGTCCTCAATGATGTCGGTTATCAGAGCGATAATCTCCACATCCGCCGAGACCTCCTTTACTCCCACCACATCGGCATCGCACTGGTAAAACTCCCGGAGCCTCCCCTTCTGGGGTTTCTCTGCCCTCCAGACCGGCTGTATCTGGTAGCGTTTAAACGGCATGGCAATCTTGTCTCTATACTGGGCGATGACCCGACACATGGGGACGGTAAGGTCGTATTTTAAGGCAACTTCCTTTCCACCCTTGTAGGCCATGTCGAAGATCAACCCCTCACCCTCTTCTCCATACTTCCCCGTCAGGACGTCGTAATATTCCATTGCGGGTGTTGCCAATGGGCGAAACCCGTACCTCGTAAAATGGCCCTTGATAATCTCCATGACCTTATCCCTGATGTACATATCTTCTGGGAGAAAATCCCGGGTTCCCTTCATTATTCTCGGTTTGATGATATCCATAGTTTTACTAATATTCCACTTTTATTAGAATCAAAAAGGGGGCTTTTTGCCCCCCCATTTTTCATCTTTTCCTTTTTTAGCATCCACCGGACAGCCCCAGTAACTCCACCTGTCGTCAATCACAAACAATACCACCACCTCTATTCTCGGCATCCATTGAACAATCTCAGTGTTTACTATTGTGCCAATATAATACTGGCAACCCCCACACTGTGTCATTCAAATACCGGCAACCCTTTAAAATACCGGCGCCCCGTTTATATTTTCGGTATTTATCTGACAATCTCGGAGTTTACTACAATGTCAATCAAAACACCGGCAACCCCTCTATTTATTTTTTCGGTATCATTGGCAAGCCCCTAAGATTAATCGTATTAACCCTGTTACCAACCATAAAAAATACCGGCAACCCGCTGGGGTGGGTAAAGGGTTTCGAACCCTCGGCCTCAGGGACCACAACCCTGCGCTCTAACCAACTGAGCTATACCCACCATGAATTAATTTTTGATATTATATTTATTTGGATGAAATGTCAACTAAATTTTGACTTTTTGTGGTAATATGGTATAAATGTAAGGTTTTATTTTAAAAGGTGACCATGGAAGAGAAGAAACGCGGAAGGGATCTCCTCCCCACAGACATGATTCGTTTCAGGCATGTGGAGCGAGTATTTAGGGAACAGGCAATTCGATGGGGTTATCAGGAAGTGCGGACACCGACGATCGAGCCATTGTCACTCTTTACCCGCGCGGGGACGCTCGATCCGAGGATGCTTGATAATCTCTATTCATTTTTGGACTGGGACGGCTGGAGCGGTGAGAGGGTTGTTTTGAGACCTGATGGTACGATTCCTGTAAGTCGGCTTTTTATCGAACACTTCGATAAAGCGTCTCCAATTCGCCTCATGTACATCGCCAATATGTTTTCTCACGACGATGACGGAACATCGGAGCACTGGCAGTGCGGTGTGGAGTTGATTGAGACAACGGCTGACGAAAAGTCAGCGTCTGATGCAGATGTGGTGGCGTTGGCACTGCAAGTTGTAAACGAGCTGGGGTTTTCTTCCCCCTATCTCAGGGTTGGCTATCCCCCTTTGATTCGTAAGTTTCTTGAGATATCGGGGCTTAAAAAAGGTGAGCGGGAGGAAATTACTGCCCTCATCCATGAAAGAAACATAGAGGGGCTTGAAAGGGTTGCAAAGCAATATCAAAAGGAAAAGGGGCTCGATAAATTGATGGGGCTTTTGGGTTTCAAGTCAACCTCTCCCGACTTTATCAAAAACGTCTCGTCATATCTTCCAGAAGACAAGGCACTTGAGAAGGAGTTAAAGGACTTTAGCGATTCGATAAATGTCCTTGCCGCTGCCGACCTCCCGTTTGAGATAAATTTTGGTATGCCTGTAAATTTTGAGTATTACACGGGCCTTGTGGTTGAGGTGTATCCCGAAAAGGGGAAGACCAAAAAGGGGGATTTATTGATTACCGGCGGGAGATACGACAACTTGGTAGGGCTGCTGAGTGGCAAAACGAGGGATGCCGCAGCAGTCGGCTTTGCGCTGAAGGTAGAAAACGTCATCGGCGCCTCAGAATTTGTAAAGGAGCTTTCTGGAAAGGCGGTTCTGATACGGCCCGACGGTGACCTTGGATATGCCAGAGCCCTTGTTTCTGGCTTGAGGGATTCTGGGTATATCGCCGAGATATTTGGCGTTGGGCAAAACAAGGCGGATTTTCGGTGGAGCGTTGGCTTTGATGAGGACACCGTTACCGTAACTGATAGAGATGATGGAGAGCCTAAAAAGATTGAGAGGGAAAAAGTAAAAAATGGCAAGCAACTCGCCAAAATCATATCGGGATAGTGGGATCGGGCTCAAGGTGGCGCTCCCCAAGGGGGGGCTGATGGGCAACGTCTCTGATATTATGAACAAGGTCGGATTTATTGTCCCCGGCTATGACGAATCGTCTCGGGTTTACAGGCTGATGGCAGATAAACCCGAAGGTGTATTCGTAAAGGTATTCTCTGAAAAGGATATTCCCGTTCAGGTGGCGGTGGGCAACTACGACATAGGGATAACAGGCGATGATTGGGTATCTGAGCTTACCTCGAAATACCGTAAGATTGCCATTGTAAAGGTCTTGGGACTGGGTTTTGCAAACGATTCTCTCTACGCTGTTTCTGCTCCTGGGGAAGATATCGAATCGATGAGAAAAAAGTCGGAGGAGAAAACTGTGACGATCGTTTCTGAATACCCGAACATCGCCGAGAAGTTTGCAAGAAGCTCAATGATTCCAAGCTACAGGGTGCTGCCTGTCTGGGGAAGGGCGACATCCTACATCCCTGAAGGCGCTGATATCGCCATCATCAGGGTGAG
>JAUWME010000098.1 GCA_030613285.1 Candidatus Zymogenus sp.
CCACATCCACACCTACCTTATATTTAAGGCGAAACTCAACCCCCATTTTTTTGATGTTACTAATCGTCTCATCCACCACAACACCCGGAAGTCTGTAATCAGGAATCGCATGGCGAATAATTCCACCGGGAACATCCTCCCCCTCAAAGATGGTGACCCTGTGCCCCAATAGTGTCAGGAAATACGCCGCAGAAAGCCCCGCAGGACCACTGCCGACAATCCCGACACTTTTGTTTGTATCGCCCCTTTTTGGGACGGGCAGGGGAGACTTTAAAAAATCGTCGCCGAGTCTTCTCTCAATATCCCGAATGCCTACCTCCTCGTCGTAATCGCCCCTGTTGCATTCCAACGCGCAAAATGCGGGGCAGACCCTGCCCAAAATTTGCGGGAATGGGTTTTCCCACATGAAGGTCTCCCACGCCATTTTTGTTTCCCCCTCTTTTACAAGGTGCATGATGCGGGGGATGCTGTTTTTTAGGGGGCAGGCGGTGGTACCCGGGGCGGGACGTTCACTAAAGCGGGGGGCCGCAAACCGCCATGTTCCCGTTTCATTCCAGAGCATCCCGCCCCATGAGGCAGGGACTTCTGGAAAGTCATTGATGGATGGAATATTTATTTTTGTTTTTTTCATTTGTGTTTTTTGATTATAGTTTTTTCAACATTCTTTTTTCTTCTCAAGAGGCTGCTTATTTAACAAAATGATATCAGAAGACAACACTTTCAAATGCCTCCTTTGCGCATTGGCGATTGGCGTCGCCTCTCTTTGGGATGGTTTCCCCGATGGCGTTCCCAAGGCTTTCTAATGATACAATCTCTGTCATCTTTATAACGGCGCCTAAAATTGTGGTGTTGATAATTGGCAGGAGCTTTGAGCCGAGACCGTTTTTTAGGGCAATACCTGTGGCATCGATAGTCCCGATGACTATCCCCGCATTACTATTGATATTGCCAATCTCGCCCAATTTGTCGGGGCTGTCTGTCGTGTTAATTAGTAACCCGCCCTTCGGTTTTAGGCCAGCCAATGTTGTTTCAATCTTCAGCAGGGATTTATCCAAGACGACGATGAAGTCCGGCTCGTAGATGGCGTGGCGCAGGCCGATCTTTTTATTGTCGATTCTCAAAAATGCCGCAACAGGTGCGCCCCTCCTTTCCAGCCCAAACGATGGAAAGGACTGGGGTTCATTGCCCTCTTTAAACGCTGCCAATGCGAGGATTTCAGAGGCCATCACCGCCCCTTGCCCGCCCCTGCCGTGGAATCTAATCTCAAACATGGTTTGCTTCTACCTTTTAGCTTCTAACTTTTTACTTCTACTTTTTAAATATTGCTACGTGTTTGACTCTTTAAGATAACCAATTATTTGTATTTGTCGCCAACACCCTTTGTTTTGTAGATGTCGAGGTTTGCTTTATAATCTTTGGTAAAGCCCTTGCCGAGGTAGGGGTCGTTTGTTTTTGTCATGTGCGCTTCAAGGAGGTCTCTCATCTCATCAAGTTTTGCCTTATAATCTGAATTCTCGGCAAGGTTTACCTGCTCGTTGGGGTCATTTTTTAGATCGTAAAGTTCCTCCGGCACCCTGGGGCTCTTCCACGGCTGGTTCGGGAGTTCACACAATCGGTGCGCCCACTCCATGTGGTTGTTTTGGTCAAGCCCCTTGGCGATGTCAGAATAGTTTTTAATATATTTCCAATCCTTCGTCCTTGCGGCCCTTGTCGGGAGATAGAAGACATGATCTGTCATCTCCATAAAGACGGCCTCATGGATGTCTCCGGTGCTTTCTCCATCAATAATTGGAAGGAGGGATTTCCCCTCAACCGCCGCAGGGATCTCAAATCCGCACGCAAGGGCGATGGTCGGCATGATGTCGATGGTGTTGGCCAAACCATCGTAGGAAGTACCCGGCCTTATAACTCCCGGCCATCGGAAAATCATGGGTGTCCCTGTCCCTCGATCGTAAAGGGTCATCTTGTTTCCGGGAAATGGGGGGCCGTTGTCGCTTACGAAGACGACAAGGGTGTTCTCGGCAATACCATATTCATCCAGTTTGTTCAAGACATCGCCAATCATCTTGTCCATCTTCATCGTCTGGCTGTAAAATTTTGCCACCTCAAGTCGTATCTCCTCCCAGTCGGGTAATGTCCAATATTCTGGGACGTGGACATCTTCGGGGTTTACAGGAAAATCCTCATCAAAATAGAACTCACCGTCATCTTTTCTGTGGCAATTCATGTAGTTCAGCTCAAGATAGAAACGGTTTTCTTTATTGTCATCGATAAATTCGAGGGCCTTATTAGAATTCTCGATCCAAAAATCCTTCGGGAGCATCCCAGAGAGCCTTTCCCGATAGCCGTACCAGCTGGTGGGGAGATAGGGGGAGACGTGCCACTTTCCCTCCAAGGCGGTGTTGTAGCCGTTGTCTGAGAGGATGGACGGAAGCGTTGTGTAAAAGGGCATCAAAGATTTTGATTTTTTGATATGCGTCAGCGCCGTAACGCCGTTTGTGTGGGGGTATTGCCCGGTGATGAAGCTTGCTCTACTTGGGGCGCAACTGGAAGAGACCACAAAGGCGTTGGTAAATTTCATTCCCTCTCTTGCCAAGCGGTCAATGTTTGGCGTCTTGATTTTTGTATTGCCATAACACCCAAGGTCCTTCCACCCCAGGTCATCGGCAGTAATTAATATGACATTAGGCCTGTTGGGGTCTTTGGATATCATCCCCTTGCCGCAGCCGGGAAGAGAAAGGGTTGCAGCTCCCAAAGCTGTGGAGGCCCCGGTAAGGGCCGCAACCTTAAGGAAATCTCGTCTTTGCATTGTCGTTGACCTTATATAAACACTTTTTCGTACATTCCAGATAGTATCAATATTATATTAATATCACATTTTTCAGTCAAAATACAAGCCTTCACTGCTATCTCAAATTTTTTTTTTGACTTATTCGACGTTTCTTGATAGTTTAATCTTGTACGTTTTCAACCAAGTGAAAGGGGCATTAAATGTCATTTCCGTAGAAAACGGAAATCCAGAATGACCTTTATTTGTCATTCCCGCGAAAGCGGGAATCCAGGCTAATATAAAATCATAATGTTATTTTCTTGGAAAACTGGATTATTATTCTGGATTCCCAGTCAAGCTGGGAATGACAGAACAGAATGGATTCCTTTGTCTTGCTGGGCATGACAAAATAGAAAGGGAATTTGTAAAAAATAAGATACTTTTGTAATAGGAGAAAATATGAGAAAAGGTTGGCCCGAGGCACTGGTCTTTATCTTCGTGTTGGAGGTGATGCCGATTCTACCCCTCTGGATGATTCGGTTTTTTGCCTCTATCATATTTCTGATAACATACCCGTTTATAGTCATCTTTGGCCTTGAGAGGAGGTTCAAGAGGAACATCAACGCTGCCTTTGGTGGTGAACGCTCAAAAAATGAAGTAGCCGCCATCGCCCGGGAGGCGATACATATCCAGATTGTTGGAATCATGGAGGGAACCTACTATGTTAGCCCTAAAAGGAGGAAAGAGCTCCTTGAAAATGTCAGGGTGGTGGGCCTTGAAAAGGTGAATAAAGCAAAGGGCGATGGAATGGGGGCGATCGGCTTTACCGCCCACCTCGGCAACTTCCAGCTGATGGGGGCGCGTCTGTGTGCGGAGAAGGAGATCAACTCCTGGATTCTGATAAAGGATCTGAAGGCCAAGGCTCTAAACGATACGTGGTACCGCTACATGAAAAAGATCAATATCAATAAGTTAAACTTCACAGACAGAACCGATGTGGAAAAGATGATTGTTAAAGCCCTTAACGAATCTGCATTAATAATGATGGTTGCCGATGAGCATAAACGACGGGGCGTCAAAGCGGAGTTCTTTGGCAAAGAGACCAGAATGGCGGCGGGGCCGGCTGTTATTTCCATAAAGACTGGGGCGAAGATGCTCCCGATGTTTATCATCAGGGAAAAAAAGAGCAGATATACCCTTTACATCGAAGACCCCATCGATTTTACCCCCACTGGTGATAAGGAAAAGGATGTAAAAGACCTAACCCAGTTGAGAACCCAGGCACTGGAAAAATATGTGAGAAAATACCCCGGCCAGTGGCTCTGGCTCCATTCCCACTGGCGGAGAGGATGAGACCTGATGGCAAAATGCCCTAAACCCGTGCCGTTGTTGAGGAGAATAATTAAATAGGGACAAGAGGAGTAGAGAGGAACTGATACAGAGATGTTTGTTTGATTTTTTTCTGAAATGCTGGTAGTATCTTGAAGATAGATCTAATGACAAAATAGTAGTAAGGAATTATTAGACCGTTATGAATCAAGCTAATAAAAAACTACCCACAACCGAAAATAAAAAAAAGAAGGGAGGCTTAATTAATAAGGTGATAGATAAACTTATTATTGCGATTCTCAGCCTGTTTGTCTCATCACTTCCTTATATTCCGCTTCCAATTTTGAGGTTGTTTTCAGTAATCCTGTTTATCATTTTGTATCCCACTGTTGCCACAGTAATCGGGATGAAAAAAAGGTTCGTCAAAAACATTATGATGACCTACAAGGATTCAATCGACCAAAGAGAAGCGCGGCGAATTGCAAGGCGATCAATCTATAATCTTCTCATCGGCATTTTAGAGCTCGGTTACTATCACCACCGCAGAAACAGAGAAAAGCTCCTAAAAAACCTGACGATTGAGGGTCATGAAAATCTCTTGAAAGCCAGGCAAGGAGGTAAGGGTGCCGTTGGTGTCGGCGCTCACCTCGGTAATTTCCAGCTTATGGTGATAAGGCTTGACAGAGATGAGATAAATTCGTCGTTTCTGTTTAAGGAGCCAAAACCCACAAATCTTGCCTACGTGATAAGAAAATATATGGATATTATTGATCTTAAAAGGATCTATATTAGCAACCGAGAGGAAACTGCAAAGGAGACTATTGAGGAATTAAACAAATCCGGTTTTGTTGTTTTAATTGCCGATGAATTTAAGCGGAGGGGGGTTGAGGTGAATTTCTTCGATCAACCAACATTGATGGCAGCCGGGCCCGCCGATTTTGCCTTAAAGACCGGTACAATGATTGTGCCGGTATTCAGCATAAGAGAAAAAAAGAGTTGCTACAGGATCATCATTGATAAACCCATTGAATACACAATAACGGGAGATGCAGAAAAGGACATCAAAGTCTTAACCCAAATGCGAACCGATGTATTGGAGAAATACGTTAGAAAATATCCCGACCAATGGCTCTGGATTCATTCCCGCTGGAAGAAGAAAAATATAGATTACAAAAAAAGTTCTTGAGATTTATATTGCATTGAAGGTTAATTGTTGGTATATTTTACTGCTAATTATGTAATTGTAAAAAGTCAGGAGAAAAAGATGAGAATTGATATTGACCATTTGAATAAAATTAACCTTAAAACCTTTTCGTGGGGGCAGATACTAACCGCCACCGCTGCTTTGACTACTAACTACTACATAACAAACAGGGTCAAGATAGTTATTGAAAATCCAGAGAACATCCCCCTGGACGACACGGTGATCTTTGCAATGAACCATACCGACAGGTACAACTATTGGCCCTTCCAGCACAAGATGTGGACAAGGAGAAAGGGCTATCCTAAGACGACGACCTGGGTCAAGGGGAGCTATTACAATAATCCCTTCATGGCGAAGTTCTTCGACTGGACAAACAACATCCCCGTACCGTCGCGGGGGTACATCATCACCGAGGATTTTAAGGATATCATAAAGGAGAAGATATCGAAGGTTGAGTCCCGCCTGCTCAGGGACCTTGTTGATTGCAAGAGGACAATTAAGGAGATTAGCGGTGAGATCACCGAGAACATAAAGACTATTTTGGAGTACCCGAGAACGCTCCTTGGAGGTGTTGAAACGTCTTACGCCGAGTATATTGAAAAGTATTATCGGCTGCTTATGGAAAAAGTGGCTGAGGTGAACTTCCAGGCCCTTTTTAAGAAGCGTCTTAATGTAATCGTCTTTCCCGAAGGCACCCGTTCGATTCGCTTGGGGTCAGGAAAAACCGGAATATCGCACCTTGCCCTAAAGTCGAACAAGAAGGTTATCCCGGTGGGTTGTAACGGCTCGGACAATGTTTATACCGGAAACATCCCTTGGGCAAAGAGCGGTAAAATCGTCTACCGCGTGGGCAAACCCATAGATCCAAGGGAGATAATCGGGCGGGAGATCGACAAAGAGTTCATACCATTTTCCAAAGAGGCCGAAGTGACGTTTAAGGACGAGTTTCACGAATTTGCCCTTCATGTCATGGAAAAGATCAACGTACTATTGGACGATGAGCACAAATCCCAGACGCCGATTGTTGTGGTTTAGGATGAAAAAAGGTAAGGAATGACAAAAGGGAAGGGAAGTAAAAAAGATTCTATTAATCATTGGAGAGAATAGATGAAGATTGATATCGATTATATAAACAAGATTAATCTCAAGACCTTTTCGTGGGGACAGGTAATAACCGCACTATCTGTCTTAACGTCCAACTATTACCTGATAAATAAAGTGAAGATAGAGATAGAAAACCCTGAAAATATCCCTAAAGACGAGACTGTCATCTTTGCAATGAACCATACAGACAGGTATAATTGCTGGCCTTTTCAGCACAAGATGTGGACAATGAGAAAGGGTTATCCCCAGACGACGACTTGGGGCAAGGGGAACTATTACAATAATTTTCTTCTGGCAAAGTTCTTCAACTGGACAAACAGCATCCCCATCCCGTCAAGAGGGTACATCATCAGCGAGGATTTTAAGGATATCATAAAGGAGAAGATATCGAAGGTTGAGTATCGTCTGCTCAGGGACCTCGTGGAAGGCAAAAAGAAGCTGAAAGAGATTAGTGATGAAATTTCTGAGAACCTAAAGACCGTTTTGGAGTATCCCAGAACAATACTTGAAACCGTGGAGATACCTTACGCCGAGTATATTGAAAAGTATTACCGGCTGCTCATGGCCAAGGTGGCCGAGGTGAACTTCCAGGCCCTTTTCAAGAAGCGTCTTAATGTAATCATCTTCCCAGAGGGAACCCGCTCAATTCGTCTGGGGTCAGGGAAAACCGGAATATCGCACCTTGCCCTAAAGTCGAACAAAAAGGTTGTTCCGGTGGGTTGTAACGGCTCGGACAATGTTTATACAGGAAACATTCCATGGGCAAAGAGCGGCAAAATCGTCTACCGCGTGGGCAAGCCCATAGACCCAAGGGAGATCATCGGGCGGGAGATCGACAAAGAGTTCATACCCTTTTCCAAAGATGCCGAGGTGACATTCAAGGACGAGTTTCACGAGTTTGCCCTACACATCATGGAAAAGATAAACGTACTACTGGACGAAGAGTACAAATCCCAGACGCCGGTTATTGTGGTTTAGGATGAAAAAAGGTAAGGTATGACAAAAGGAAAGGGAAGCAATAAAAAGATTCTATTAATCATAGGAGAGAATAGATGAAGATTGATATCGATTAT
>JAUWME010000119.1 GCA_030613285.1 Candidatus Zymogenus sp.
CCCACAAACCTTGACTTCCAATGAATTTAGTGGTATTTTATTGCTGCGATGTGCACAGAACTCTAAATATCTGACTTTAGATATCAGATTTCAAATACCATTTTTTTAATGTAATATTTTTTATTGTAAAAGAGCATGGATAAAAAAGAATCGAAAGAAGGAATTAGGGAAAAAATCCGAAACTTCATAATGATGTTGCTCGGAAACCACCTCAATTATTACACCTCATATTTTGGTGAAAGTGGGAGTTTTCTGGTCTCACTGATATTTCGTTATTTTGCAGAAAAAGTATCGATATCTAAAGAGGATCAGAAAACAATCCGAGACCTTTCTAATAAAGGAACGATAATCTACGCCCAAAAGAATAGGTCTGCCCTCGATTTCCTCTTCTTCCACCACCGCTACAAAACAGAGGGTCTACCCTACCCCATCTTTGGGAACTTCATTAATATGATTTGGTTTCAGCCGATTAAATCGATGTTTAGAATTATGTTGTCCAAGCTCTATTGTTTAATCGAAAGGATTGACTCCCCCAACCCTTACAGGACTGATTTTGTGCGCAGAATGACTGATGAAGGACATTCCTCAATCCTTTTTTTACGTAATCCCACCGGCCTTCTTAAGCGATTTGCATTAAAAGAAGTCGATGATCCTCTTGTTTATCTGCTCAGGGCCCAAAAGACAATGGAAAAGACGATTTATATCGTCCCGCACATCATTATCTATCATAAACGTCCCCTAAGCATGAAAAAGACTTTGGCCAATGTCTTGTTTGGGCCGAGAGAAGAACCGGGATTAATCCGCCGCATAATAATATTCTTGAGATATCACAGAAAAGCCTTTATAAAACTCTGTGACCCCATAAACTTACAAGATTTTTTAAATGAGAGCGACGGGACTATCGATGGGGAACTTTCCCATGAACTCAGAAGGGCCCTATTAAACAACATTGAGCGCGAGGAGAGAATAATCAAAGGCCCGGCGCTAAAAGATCGCCTTGAGCTGTTTGATCTGGTGCTTTGGGACAAACGGTTTCAAAAAGAGATTGATGAGCTTTCGGAAGTTACCGGTGTTGCTAAAGAGACATTTAGAGAAAAAGCAGTGTCGTACTTGGATGAGATTGCCGCCAACTATAACATGACCGTTATTTATATATCTGACGCCGTCGTGAGTTGGGTTTGCAAAAATATCTACAGCGAAATTGAGGTCGACATGGATGGCCTAAAAAAGATTCGAGACGCTGCAAAAAAGTCTTCTCTGGTTATCGTTCCATCCCATAAAAGCCACATGGATTACCTCATACTTTCTCCACTCTTTTTTCATAACAACCTCACCCCGCCGCACATAGCCGCCGGTGTGAACCTCTCTTTTTTCCCAATGGGGCCAATCTTCAGGCGTACAGGGGCATTTTTCATGAGAAGAACCTTCAAGGGCGACCCCCTCTATCCGATAGTCTTTTCAGCGTATATCAAAACACTCCTTTCAGAAGGTTTTAGTCTCGAGTTCTTTATCGAAGGTGGCAGATCCAGAACGGGAAAACTTGTAATGCCCAAACTCGGACTCCTTTCTATTATTTTACAAGCCTACTTATCAGGAGACATTGAAGATATTTCATTTGTTCCGGTCTCCATTAGCTACGACAAAGTAATGGAAGAAGAGTCGCATATTAGGGAGATGTCTGGTGTCAAAAAAGAGAAAGAGAATTTAGCTTCTATGATTAAAAACAGGGGATTGTTAAAAAAACGGTACGGTCGGGCTTTCGTAAATTTCAATGATCCCATCTCACTAAAAGATTTTTTCAGCACATCCGGATACACCCCCGATAAAATAACAAAAACGGAGTTGGAAGGATTTCAGTACAATTTGGCTTATAAGATTGTCCATTCCATCAATGAGGTCAGCGTTGTTTTACCATCACAATTGGTATCCGCCGCCTTTATGACCCAAATAAAGGGCGCCTTGCTCTGGGAAGAACTTGTAGAAACTGTGAAATTTCTCCTGGACTATCTCAAACTCACAGGTGCTCGTATTTCAGAATCCCTTGATAGTCCCAGATCTGCCGTGAGCGAAATTCTCTCCAGTCTAATCGATGAGAAACTTGTAGAAATTGTCAAGCATGAGCAGGAAGAGGATGAGGAAGATTTTGAAAAGATATTTTTTGTACCGGAGGGAAAACGGCTAAACCTCGAATTTTACAAAAACTCAACACTCCATTTCTTCCTTCCCCCTGCATTCATCTCTCTTTCCATCCTCTCACACCGTTCAGGCGTTTCAAAAGAGCAGATTATTGAGGACTATACCAGTCTAAGAAAACTCTTTAAATATGATTTTATATACGACATGGAATTTACCGATGTTGAGCGAGTAAATCAGATGCTCAACTATCTTAAGAAAAATGAAATAATCAAAGAAAAAGACGGTCAATTCAAAATTAACAAGGGGATGGAAGTAAAACTAAATATTTTTGCAGGGCTTGTAAGAAATTATCTTGAATCTTACCTTGTAACCCTTAAAACACTACCTGATTACTTGAAAAACAAAAAGAGAAATGAAAAAGACCTGATTAATAGAATAACCAAGGTTGGCGAGAAAATGTTCACCAGAGGCGAGATAACAAGGCCAGAGTCCCTATCAATAATCAATATTAAAAACGCCCTGAATCTTTTCACCCACGAGGAAGTTCTGACTATGAAAAAAGAGATTGTTGGCAAAAAACAATTGCGGATTTATTCTTTAGGCACTGGGCAAAAAGACTTCACAAAGCAATTAACAAACTACCTCGATCGTATTGAAAAATAGGGCCCTCCGAGTGTTGAGCACCTTAGGATTTGTCAAGAAGTTTAAGCGTATTAAAAATATTTTTATTTTTATATTTGTCCATGACATAAATTGAAATTCATTGAGGCATACAATACCCGGAAGAACTAAAAAACAAGGTCATTATAAGCTTATTTATTTTTCAATTTCTCCAAAGGAGTAAAAACCATGAAATCCTATAAGTCTTTTCTTGTATATACATTTATTTGCCTGTTTCTACTTTCAGGATGCTTATCATTAAATGTGGGAACAAAAAGCAGACACAATACTTACATCCCTCCTTCAACGGGAACAACAACCGATGGAACAGTACCCACAGAAACAACTAAAGCCCCTGTTGAAGTGGTGAGTACCTTTGAAGGAACAGCCTCTTGGTATGGCCCCAAGTTCCACGGCAAAAAAACAGCCAGTGGTGAGATTTTTGATATGTATGAACTTACGGCCGCCCACAAGAGTCTTCCCATGGGAACCAAATGTGTCGTTACCAATCTTGATAACGGCAAGTCCGTAGTAGTCAGGATTAACGACAGGGGCCCATTTGCAAAAGAGAGAGTCATTGATCTATCTTACGCCTCGGCAAAGGTAATAGGCATGATCCACTCTGGAACAATTCGGGTTAGGGTGGAAGTCCTCTCTGGCAAAGAGACTGATGGTCTTGAAACAGTCGCCGGGCCAGCTCCCAAAGCCAATACCGAACCTGATACCGTGATTGATACTAAAAACGAAACCAAGACTGATACCAAGAATAATAATATTTCAGGGGAATACAAGGTTTTATTTACAATTCAAGTAGGTTCATTTTCGAGCAGAGAAAATGCAGACAGATTGTCCGACTCCATAAAAGAATATGTTGAAGATGTTTGGGTCGAGGAGTTTACAACCACAGAATCGGTCTATTACCGGGTGCGGGCGGGAAAATATTCATCAAGGGAAGATGCCGAAAAGACGGCTACCATACTCTCCGAGGCGGGTCACACAGGATTCATTATGGAATTAAAATAACCGCTCTCCCGCCCCTCCCGTAAATTAAGATTGAAAATGGGGTGTCTCTGAAATGTAACACTGTCCCCTCCAGTAAATTGAACTTGGAAATGAGATACAACACAATCTGATTTGAAGTTTTTTCCCTTTGATTAATGCAAACAGGTTTATCTCTTCAATTTATAAATTACCATGACACCGACCTATGATGAATGACAAAATAAAAAGTGGGCTTTTATCCCTCTCCTACGGACTTTATGTTGTTACCGTCACCGACGGGATAAGAAAAAACGCCATGGTTGCTTCTTGGGTCTCCCAGGTCTCCTTTTCCCCCCCTCGGATTATGGTGGCAATCAAAAAGATTCGGTTTGCCCATAAAATCCTCACAACAACAGCCGAAAAAGGCACAGTTGGTTTTGGCCTGATGGTGGTTAAAAAGGGAAACGAGAGCGAGCTTTCCCGCATCAAGGTAGAAAATCAAGATGTCATTTTTTCTGGAAATAATGTAACCACTGGTAAATCGGGGGCACTACTTTTTACTGACTATCTTTGCGCATTCGACCTGAAGTTGGTGGAAACTATTGATGCCGGCGACCACACCATTTTTGTGGGGGAGGTGCTTGATGTGTTAATTACCGACGATGGGAAACCCTCAAACACCTCAGATTACCACAAGGTCTATATCGGAGATATCTAAATAAGATGGGACAACTAACAACCACGGCCACAGCGGAAGAAATTAAAGACGAACAGAAGAGGATAAATCGACTAAGGACATTAGTTGATCTGACAACGAGCATTATCCTCCAGAGCGATATGCCCATTGAGAAAGCTCAACGCCTGATTGAAGGCGTTAAAAAACAGGCCCTTCAACTATTTCCGGGCAAGGAGGAGGCCTTCGAGATTATCTACCGACCCCGCTTTAACAGAATCATCATGGAAAAATACAGGCTCTCCTAACCCCCCCTCTGACAATTATCACCCCTACTCCAACCATCCCCCGTCAATTGTCCCGATTATCGAGATATCAACCAACCCTGCTTTTTTTTGCAAACTTACAAAGGCTCTGCCTTAAAACTACCAACAACCTCAAACAACCCCGACACATTATATCGTCGGCTACCCTAAATGTCGACAACCCCCTTGGGAGTTATTTTAGAGCGTTTGGCCAATGCTTCTCAATAAATGTCAGTACCAGCTCTTCGTACATTTCGGTGTAATCTTCATATCCCATGGTGTGGGTACAATCGGCAAAGAAATAAATCTCCTTCTCCTTTGCCCCCGATGCCTCATAAATCTCGTTTGAATACCCCGGCTTAATATCCATATCACCGTCGCAATGAAGTATCAGCGTAGGTACAGTGACATTTGCTATTGCATCCAAAGGCGATACATCTTTCGGAGGAAAGTCTGCCCGTTTTCCTGCCACAAAGAGTGCAGTATCCACAAGAGGGAACTTTGGCAGGCCGTAAAGGGCCTTTGCATAGTCCGCAACTACAACAGTAAGACTGGGAAAGCTCGAATCTTCAATCAGTAGTTTTATCCTGTCATCTGTTGCCGCCGCCAAAATAGCTGTTGCCCCCCCCATCGATTCCCCAAGGAGACCAAGCAGTTCGATATTGCAATCACCCCGCCCCTTGAGGTAGTCAATGGCGGCCGAAACGTCGCGGCTCTCGTGGTAGCCATAGGTGCAATATTCTCCATCAGAAAGGCCGTGGTACCTGTGGTCGTAGGCAAGGACGTTGTACCCCGCCCGGGCGAGCATCCCGGAATATTTCAGGGAGCCAATTCTGTTATCATTCTGGCCGTGGAGGACAATAAACGTTGGCGCCTTTGGACTTTTTCCCGGAATAAACCAACCCCGAAGCGTCAATTTGTCACCTTCACTATCGTCACTATTTTCCAATGTCTCAAAGGTAATCTCCTCTGGTGTTACCCCAAAATCAGCGAGGTCGTGAAACTTCTTGTCCTCTAACTGATTCTCAATCGTAACAGTTTCAAAGTTGATAAGCTCTCCTGAAAAAAACCAAGAGGCATATCCAAAACCCAGCAGAACAATTAAAACGAGGGCTAAACTAATTCTCTTAAATACTTTCATATCGTAATCCTAAATAATTTGTTACATCCTTTTATCTATACCGTCTTCTTAAGCCATTCAAAGATATCCGCCGCCACTTTATCCCAACCCGTTTCCGTCATCAAGTTGTGCCCCATATCTTCGTAGATTTTCAAATCAGCCTTGTATGCCTTTGCGGTACGCTTTTCTGTCCTTACAGGGAAAAAATAATCGCGGGCCGATGCAAGTACCAACACCGGAGACGAGACCTTCTTGGGCCAAAGCCATACCAATGGGAGACTTGAACCCAGCAATGCCAAGGATGATTCACGAACGGTGTTCTTAAAGCCTTCCCTCGAGACCTTCTCTGGAGCGTTATATAGAAAGAAGTGGCGGTACATCTTCTCAGATTTTATCTTTGTTGGAATTAAAAGAAACAGCCTTAAAATCTCCATAGGATATTGGAAGATCATCTTGATTGTTGTAACAATGGGGAGCCTTCTGAAAGGACTGGGGGCGACCAGCACAGCCGCCGGTGGTTTGTTTCTATCCAGATATTTCATGGTAACAAACCCGCCCATGCTGTGGCCGATGATAATGGGATTTCCGATTTTTTTGGCCACCGCCTCCACCTCTTTTACATAACCCATCATGGATTGTTTTGCAATGCCCACCTCATCCCGCCTCTCTCCATGGCAGGGGAGATCAAGGGCGTAGCACGAAAATCCTTTTTTGTAAAAATAGTCCATGTAGTTCTTCCAGCACCATGCCCCATGCCATGCGCCGTGAACAAAGAGGATTGGGGTTTTAAATTTTGGACTTTTTGGAATTTTTTCTATCATGGCTTTTCTCCCTGAAGAAAATGGATGCATATTTAAGAAACAAAACTATTTTGGCGCTATCAATTTTTTGGCAACCTGTTGGCAACCTTATCTAAAATCCCGTTTATAAATGATGGGCTTTCATTAGTCCCGTATCGTTTTGCAATCTCGATGGCTTCGTTCATCGTAACGCTCGGTGGGATGTCATCTACAAACATTAGCTCGAAGATAGAAAACCTCAGGATGTTTCTGTCCACCAGTGACATCCGATTCAGCTTCCAGTTCTGAGAAACCTCATTTATTTGTTTATCTATTATCTCTCGATTTTTTATTACACCTTCAATAAGCTCGACAAAAAAAGGACGGAGGTCACTATCGGTCTTGAAACTCTCCCAA
>JAUWME010000348.1 GCA_030613285.1 Candidatus Zymogenus sp.
CTCAACCGATTTATACCACAAAAAAAACCATGATTGCCATTGTGGCTATGCTCCTTGGTGTGGGTGGTTTGTCTCTTCTGGGGGCATTTTTTGTCTACGCTGACGGGGGAGGGGGGGATGCTTTTATAATGTTCATCATCATTTCGGCTTTTACTCTTACTCCGGGTGTAATTATGGTTCCGCTTATCATCTATCACCTTGTTACAAGCCGACCGGCATCTAAAAGATAGGTTCAGAACAAGTATGATTTTTGATAGGTTTTGCAGCATCGCTAAATTTTCATTTCGGCACAGGCTTTAGTAGGAATTTTGAAAATAGATTGACACTGCAATACATTCAGATATATTGTTAGGTAAGAGATAACAAAACTTTTTTTGAAGGGAGTGAATGAAATGAAAGAGTTAATTGCAAAGAACGACTATTATCAAATTGAGGTGGATAGGACGAAAAATCGGTCTTACGCAGTCTATACCGGATTCTGGAAAAGCCTGTCTCTTGTTCCAAACTACATTGAAGATTCAAAAAAGGCTATCAAGAAACTTTCTTCAGGGTTTACATCTATGGTTGATTTGAGAGAGATGAAGACCCCTCCTACAGAGGTTGCAGAGCTTTTCATTAAAATGCAAAAAATCAGCGCCGAGGCAGGTTTCAGCAGGGGAGCGAGGGTCATTGATGCCGCCATCATAAAGATCGCTGCGGGGAGGGTTACAAGGGAGTCGGACGCAGAAGAGAAGGTGAGGATGTTTGGAAGTTGGGATGAGGCGGAGGAGTGGCTCGACAGCCTTGACGAATAATGATTTTGACAGGACTTCATTTAAATGATGGATTGAGTGGTCGGGAAGCCCCGACCATATTTTTGTAAAAAGTTTTGTAAATAGTCTTGTAAAAATTCTTGTAAACGGTCTTGTGAAAAGTATATTGAAGTTATTGGATGGGTGTGATATTAAGGTTGTTGTTGGGTTCTATTTCTCTGGTCATTTTATACCTGATTTTTAAAAAACTATTTGGAGTAAATTATGGACAAAAATATTAAAGAAATAGTAATGAAAGAATGTAATGAAAAAATGGAGGAAACAAAAATGACCGAAAAGAAAAAAACCTCCTTTGATACCACAAGGCGGTCGTTTCTAAAAGGGCTTACCGTTGCCCCCACCGCCGCTTACTTAGGCAGCATGGCAATGTCAATGGGAAGAGTTGGTACAGTCGGCGCAATTGGCGCAATTGGCGGAATAACCACATTGACGTCATGCTCAAGACCGGGAACCCCCGGCGATATCGACATTGGCGACATCGGGGTAAACCCGGATCTTGCCACCCACTCGGCCGAGTTTGAGAAGAAGGTTATCGAGGTAACTGACGGGGTTTACGTGGCGATAGGATATGGACTCGCCAACTCCATCATGATAGAGGGAGACGATGGTGTTGTCATCGTTGACACAATGGAGAGCGTGGAAGCGGCAGAAGAGGCAAAGGCAGAATTTGACAAGATAACAACAAAACCCGTCAAGGGAATCATCTACACCCACAACCACGTCGACCATATCTTTGGCAGCAAGGTATTTGCTGGAGACGACAATCCCGATGTCTATTCCCATGAATCGACGATTTACTACATCGATAGAATCTTAAATGTCATCAGGCCCATCATTTATAAGCGCTCCGTCGGCCAGTTTGGAACGTTCCTGCCTCCGGGTGGGGTCATAAATGCAGGCATCGGGCCGCGCCTTTTGGTGGGCGATGACTACACGGCGTCCTTAATCAGACCAACTAAAACTTTTGCCGGAGACCGCATGGATGTGGAGATCGCCGGGATAAAGCTCGAGCTGTATCATGCGCCGGGGGAGACCCCCGACCAGATTTTTGTTTACTTGCCCGATCGTGGAATCCTCTTGCCGGGTGACAACTTCTACAAATCTTTCCCAAACCTCTACGCCATCCGCGGCACCGCCTACCGGGACGTGACCCTCTGGGTCAAGAGCCTTGACAAGATGCGGGCTAAAAGACCCAAATTTCTTGTGCCAAGTCATACCAAGCCCATCATCGGCGCAGATGAGATTTTTGAGACCCTAACAAACTACAGGGACGCCATTCAGTTTGTGCACGACCAGACGGTCAAGGGAATGAACGAGAGACTCACTCCCGACGAGCTGGTGGAGCGTGTAAAGCTCCCGCCGCACCTTGCAAATCAACCATATCTTTTTGAATATTACGGCACGGTAGAATGGTCGGTCAGATCCATCTACGATGGTTATCTCGGCTGGTTTAACGGCAATGCCACCAACCTCTTTCCATTGCCAAATGAAGAAAGGGCAAAACGTATTAGCGACCTCTGCGGGGGGGTGGATGTCCTCATAGAAAACGCCAAGGAGGCGCTGGAGGTGGGCGATAATCAGTGGGTGCTGGAACTCACCGACATCATCCTTAATCTTGATTCCAATAACAAAGAGGTTTTAGACATCAGGGCCGATGCCCTAACCGCCCTGGGGGAGGCACAGATTACAGCCACCGCCAGAAATTACTACCTTACCCAGGCCCTGGAAACAACAGGAAAGATTGAAATCAACGACAGGAAAGTCAAAGAAAAAGATATCTTGTATGGCATTCCCCTTACCGCAATTTTTAATTCCATGGCGGTAACCCTTAATGCAGAAAAGAGCGCCGACACGAACACTGTTGTTGGTTTTCGTTTTCCCGATGTGGGAGAGGCCTTCACCCTTCATGTAAGAAGAAGTATCTGCGAGGTGCAGCCTGTGTTTCCCAAGTCTCCGGATGTAACCGTAACCGTCGATTCGACTATCTGGAAGGAGATTGTTGCTGGCTTGAGGAGTCCCGCCGTGGCCCTGGCAAAGGGTAATGTCAAGGTAGAAGGGGGAACGCTAAACCTCGTCAAGTTTCTGGGACAATTCGACAAGAATTAATAGCAATAAGTTTTTAGAGTCATGGCAAGGTTCAAGCTGTGGTAAAGGAGAGTCAACGATTGATAGCAACAATATCAACTCTACAACGACATTAGCAAGCCCCGCAAGGGTTTTCAACATCGACTGGCTGAGGGTCATCGCTATGACAACGATTTTCCTCTTCGGAATGAAGGGTAGGGGGGTGAGCTGGCCGGTGAATTTAATAATTAGATGAAAAAGATAAATAAAGGAACAAGTCAAAATTGTTTTAGTAATTAAAACGAAACTCGATATTTGAAGAGTAGATAAAATAAAGCTACTTGAGTGTTTAACGAAATTGTTAAAAGTAAAAAGGGGGCGAGCCATTGGCCCGCCCCCATAAACATAATATTTAATCTATTCAACCGATTAGTCAATCACAACAAAGTGCTCGACGTCAGTAACCTTTCCCACCCGTTTTTCTTTAAAGACCGCTTTCACCCTTGCGCCGATCTTGACCTTTGACTCATCTTTAATCTCGACAAAATGCTGGATTGATGTGTCCGCGCCGTCAAGTTTGATAAAAGCGTACCCGTATGGAACCGGCTTTTCCTTTCCGGTCTCAGGATCCAGGAAGGCAAAGCGAAGGATTGTGTAGCTGTA
>JAUWME010000470.1 GCA_030613285.1 Candidatus Zymogenus sp.
CGTCAGCGTTGAAAAAATGAGAAAGATTCGTATCTTTCAGTCGGATGCCTATATTTCAATTGATTATGCGTCTCAGAAGATTGAGATTTTCAAAAAAGTGGTTGACAAAGAGAAAGGTTTTTCTATTATCAAAGAGGATATGGATATCTCCAAGAGCGATTACCTGAGCGATGAAATACGTTCATTCATAGATTCCGTCAAGACGAGGAGCCAGCCCCCGGTTACGGGAAGGGAAGGAAAACGGGCCCTTGAGGTTGTGATGATGATAAAAGATAAAATTGAGATGTCCCTTAAAAGGCTCAGAGAGATGGGAATTATAGATAAATGACATCAACATCACGGCCGAAAAAATTTGATACAAACATTGGTGTTGCGGAGATAGATGCTCTAAGTGCCAAAAAAAAGGTACTTATTGTAGCCGGGGAGGCCTCCGGCGACCAGTACGGTGCTGAGCTTATAAAAGAGGTTCGGGCGTTGTCTCCTGATACAATCTTCTTTGGCGTTGGCGGAAAGAAGATGAGAGACGCCGGGCTTTATGCCCTTGTAAATTCTGAAGTGGTAACGGTGGTTGGCCTTGTTGAGGTCTTAAAACATATTAAGCCGATAAAAAACGCCCTCGATTCCCTGAAGGAATCTATGAAGATTTTACGGCCCGATCTTATCATCCTTATCGATTTCCCCGATTTTAACTTCAGGGTTGCAAAAGCGGCAATCAATTTAAAGGGGAGCAAAATCCCGATCCTCTATTACATCAGTCCACAGGTCTGGGCGTGGAGACGGGGGAGGATTAAGACCATCGCAGGTTTTGTCGACAAAATGGTGGTTATCTTTCCCTTTGAGGAGGATATCTACAAGGAAGCAGGGGTGGATGTCGAATTTTTGGGACATCCCCTCATGGATCTAATTTCCGATGTTGATGGGGCTTCTGTGGAGAAAGTTGTAAAAGATGAAGGTGGGGGACCATTTGTGGCGCTCCTTCCCGGCAGCAGAAAAAGCGAGATAGAAAGGCACCTGCCCCATCTCTTGGGGGCAGGCGAGATAATCAAGAAAAAATACCCGAACGCAACCTTTACCATACCCCTTGCCCTAACGCTTGACACCGAAGACATCACCCCTTGGCTTGAGGACTCATCAATTCAAGTAGATATTGTCAAGGATGCCTTTCATCGTGTGGTGAGGGAGGCTGACATTGCGATTGTAACTTCAGGCACTGCGACCATTGAAACAGCGTTGATGGGCACCCCGATGGTTGTTGTATATCGGCTGAACTCCCTTACGTATTTAATTGCAAGGATGCTGATTCGGGTGGATTATATTGCGATGGTAAACTTGGTGGCGGGGAATAAAGTCGTGCCGGAATTGATTCAATCTGAGGTGAACGCCGAAAACATCGCAAACCACGCCCTTTCCATTTTGTCTGACGATGCTGCAATAAAAAAGATGAAAGACGATCTTTCGGAAGTCAAAAGGAGGATCGGAAAGCCCGGCGCTTCGGCCCGTGTTGCCAAGAGTGTCGTGAGTTTTCTTTGAACCGTGGAGATTAAAAAAGACTGCACATATTATAATGGAGAAAAGCCGTGTACTTTCAAACGGCTTTGCGGGGGGTGCTCCCACTACCAACCGATGGGGACGAGGGTCTTGATTATCAAGCTCGCCGCCACGGGGGATGTGATCAGGACGACTCCACTAATATACGGCCTCAAGAGAGAGTACGAAAATCCCCACATCACCTGGGTTACCGACTCATCCGCATACCAACTCCTCAAAACAAACTTAGAGATAGATAAACTCCTTATCTTCAATCTTGAGAGTGTCCTATATCTCACAGTGCAGGAGTTCGATCTTGTAATCTCCTTGGACAAGGAGCCCAGAGCCCTGGGGCTTTCTGGAGATGTCAAGGCTAAACGAAAGGTGGGGTTTTGCCTCTCAAAATTTGGGACGCTGGATATATATAATGAAGAAAGTGAATATGCCCTTCGACTGGGCATTGACGATTCACTGAAGTTTTACGATAATAAAAAGAGTTACCCAAAGATTATCTTTGAGATGTGCGGGCTTGAGTATAATGGGGAGAGATACTACCTCGATATCGACCCCGATGACCTTGACTACGCAAAGGGTGTTTTTGACGAGAATGGGATTGTTGGAAATGAGATCGTCGTTGGCATAAACAGCGGTGCCGGCCCCGTCTTTGCCAACAAGGCGTGGAAAGAGGAGGGTTTTGCAAAGCTGATAGAGAGGCTTAACGGTGTTGATGTTGATGACAGGAAGATAAAAGTTGCGCTTTTGGGTGGCAAGGACGAAAGGGAGAAGAACAAACGGATTTATAAGGCGTCTGGGGGTGGAGCCGTGGACATCGGTTGTGGACATTCCGTCCCCCAATTTTAGGCGATTCTCTATCTTTTCGATCTTATCTTCACAGGAGATACAAAGGCTCTTAACA
>JAUWME010000328.1 GCA_030613285.1 Candidatus Zymogenus sp.
ACCCGCACAAAGGGGGTAATTGGGGAGATCGGCGGATTTGGGGGGTTCTTTCGCCCGGACATCACCGGCATGAAAGAGCCAATCCTCGTGTCATCCACAGACGGCGTTGGGACAAAGCTCGTAATTGCCCAGATGATGGGCGTTCACGATACGGTGGGGATCGATCTTGTAGCAATGGTAGTAAACGACATCATCGTTACCGGCGCCCTCCCCCTCTACTTTCTCGATTACATAGCCACGGGCTCTCTGGATGAAAATGGCCTTGCAAGGGGTATCTCCGGGATTGCAAAGGGTTGCATCGAGGCCGAGGGCGCCCTCATCGGTGGCGAGACGGCCGAGATGCCGGGGTTTTACCCTGATGGGAAGTACGACCTCTGCGGGTTCTCGGTGGGGCTTGTGGATAGAGAGTCGGTCATTGATGGCTCCAAAATAGAAGCTGGAGACAGCATCATCGGAATTCAATCTTCAGGGCTTCACAGCAACGGGTTTTCCTTGGTAAGAAAGATTGTCTTTGACACCTTAAAGATGAAACTCGAGGATAATGTTGATGAGCTCAAAAAGTCCATCGGCGAGGAGCTTTTGACCCCTACACGAATCTATGTTAAGACAGCAAAGGCATTGTTGTCAAAAATACCTATTCATGCGATATCTCACATCACGGGTGGCGGCCTTGTGGACAATATTGAGAGGCTTCTACCCGCAGGGCTATCTGCTGTTATCGACACAAAGAGTTGGGACGTCCCTCCGATCTTCGAGTTTCTTAAAAGTGCGGGGAATATTGACAGGCTTGAGATGATGCGAACCTTCAACAACGGCATCGGCCTTGCCCTTATCGTCCCCACAGAAACTGTCGACAAGGCCGTGGATATCCTCAAAGGCATCGGTGAGGTGGTTTCGGTCATCGGAAAAGTTGAGAAGTCCATCGAGGGAAAAAGCAGTGAGGGAGTGGTCACGTTTGAGTAGCCTCAAATTGTGGCTAAACTTGACTGGGAATTCATAGGAATATTTACTAAGGCTCCGCTTTCCAAGGGAATGACAAATGCTGTCATCCTCAGCTTGACTGGGGATCCAGATTAGCTATTTTTATTGGGTTCCCGCTTTCTAAGGGAATGACAAATGCTGTCATCCTCAGCTTGACTGGAGATCCAGATTAGCTATTTTTATTGGGTTCCCGCTTTCTAAGGGAATGACAAATAATGCTTCTTTAAAGCACTTTTAAATTTGTTCTTTCCAAAATATTATCGCAATAGTATTAGATTGCAATATTGCAAAATGAACAAATAGAAAAAATAGTAACATGAAAAAAAAGTTTGAAATCGTACTTGTAGTTTCGCTCATACTCTCATCGATTGCCCTATATTTACTCCACTATGCCATCTTTCACGATTCCCATCATATTTTTATCTTTATGGTTGGGGAAATCGCATTCATGCCCATTGAGGTGTTGATAGTTACCCTTATACTTCACAGGCTGCTTCAGATCAGAGAAAAGCGAAAAATGATGATGAAGTTAAATATGGTAATCGGAGCATTTTTCAGCGAAGCGGGCGAAGAGCTGTTGAGGTCATTATCAGATTTCGACAAAAATATCAACACCATCAGAGACGAGCTTATTTCAGATCATAGCTGGTCAAAAAAAGGTGTTGCCCATTTAAATGGGATTATTATGACCTACAAGCCAGACATCGACAGCAGAAATTGCAATCTCAATGAAATCAAATCCTTCCTCCTTGAACGGAGGAGTTTCCTTTTGCGGCTTATAGAAAATCAAAACCTTCTGGAGAATGAATCCTTTTCCGATCTTCTCTGGGCGGTATCGCACCTTCAGGAGGAACTTTTCTTTCGGGAGGATTTTACAAAACTTCCCGAAAGCGATTTGGCGCACCTTTCTGTTGATATAAAGAGGGCCTATAAGGCCATCCTCGGTGAGTGGGTGAATCATATGAAACACCTGAATGATAATTACCCTTATCTTTTCTCATTGGCAAAAAGGACAAATCCATTCGACACAAATGCTTCTGTAATTGTAAAATAGAATTAGCCTTGAAAATGTCTGAATGGCGGGTTGATAAAATCCTGAAATAATGAAATTTGTAAGGGAACGTTTATGTTAAATATTGCGGTATTTATCTCCGGAAGCGGAAGCAACCTCCAGTCGATTATCGACAACTGCGAGAGCGGAAATGTCAATGCCAAAATTCAACTTGTTCTCTCAAACGAGCCGGACGCCTTCGGCATCGAGCGGGCAAAGAAGCACAACATCCCAGCTGTTACAGTCAATCACCGAGATTATTCCTCCCGTCAAGACTTTGAAGATGCAATCTGCCAATCCTTGAAGGATTACAATATTGACCTAATTTGTCTCGCCGGGTTTATGCGGGTGCTCACGGCACACTTTCTAAATCAGTTCCCCAACAAGGTCATCAACATCCACCCTGCCCTCCTCCCCTCGTTTGCCGGCACCCAGGGGCAGCAGGACGCCTTCGACTACGGGGTGAAGTTTACCGGCTGCACCGTCCACTTTGTTGACACCGGGGTTGACACCGGCCCCATCATAATTCAGGCGGTGGTGCCCGTCAAGCAAGACGACACATTGGAGATATTAAAAAAGAGAATTCTCGCTCAAGAGCACAAAGTTTATCCCCAGGCAATACAATATATCGCCCAGGGGGCGGTTAAGATCTCCGGCAATAAGGTTGTGATTGATGGCCTCGCCAATGCTTTAGATTTTGCAGAGATATACCCCCCTGCAAAAATTTTCGACAAATAGTAGTAAATAATGAAGACGTATCTCGTCAGCGCGTGTCTTGTAGGAAAGAACTGCCGATACGACGGCGGAAGTTCGCCCTCGGTAAATATCGCAAAGGTTGATGCTTTTTTAAGAAACAAGGGTTTTGTTGCCATCTGCCCGGAAGAGTTGGGGGGACTTTCAACGCCGAGGCCCCCGGCGTCATTTCTGGGAGGGACTGGCCTTGACGTCCTCAACAAGAATGCTCAAATCATCAATTCCAATGGTGTTGATGTTACAAAACAATTTGTTATGGGAGCGATGGAGTGTCTCAAGATTGCAGAGGCAAGGGGCATAACCGAGGCAATCTTAAAGGAGAGGAGTCCCTCCTGCGGGGTCAGGGAGGTCTATCTTGATGGACAGATTGTTAGGGGAATGGGAGTTACCACAGCCCTTTTGAAAGAAAATAATATCGTTGTAATGTCAGACGAAGAGTTGTAATCAAATTTAGTGGGCCCCTCACTTATTCACTAACAACTCTCTACTTGTTTTATAAAGCTATCGGATATTTCCCATATTCCCAAGCGGTCTCAAGCATAACCTTCACCTTCTCCATATCCATCTCGCTGTGGGCATAAACAGGGGCCAAAAGAAACCGACCACCGGGGGCACACGCCTTGATTATCTCTCTTGTTGCATCGGCCACCTCTTTTGGGCTGGAGCGCGCAGTCAGGAGGTAGTCCACACCAATCCCCCCCAACAATGGTGAAACTATTTCCGTGGGTCTTCTTCTCATAGTTGATATCGACGTTGGAGGTATTCTCAAAGGCGTGGCCCCGCCGAAAAACGTCGCTATCGACACCATCAAAAGCGCCCCCATGAACCCAATAAGCTATATACAAAATGAGAACCGATATTTCCACAAAAACTGGGTGGGGGAGGTGGTTACTTCAGAGCCCTTTTCAGAATTTGCTTTTTAATAATATCTTTGAGATCATCCTTCTCCTCATCTGGGATATCGATGATGTCGTCTGTCAGGTCTTTGAAGAGGTCTGATGAGACAAGG
>JAUWME010000005.1 GCA_030613285.1 Candidatus Zymogenus sp.
GTTTTGAGAAAAGGGGAGGCAGAAAGGGTAAAGAAGGTTTTTCGCGGCCATTTTGATGTAGACCTCAACTATGTTGACGCCCAGGATATTTTTTTGAATAGACTCGCTAATATTACCGACCCGGAAGTAAAAAGAAAGATTATTGGAAACACCTTCATTGAGATTTTTGAGGAAGAGGCAGATAAAATTCCGGGAGCAAAGTACCTTGCCCAGGGTACGCTATACCCGGACGTAATTGAAAGCGTCTCTTTTAAGGGGCCGTCGGCTACCATCAAGTCTCACCACAACGTTGGCGGGCTTCCCGAAAAAATGAACCTCGATTTGATTGAGCCACTGCGGGAACTTTTTAAGGACGAGGTGAGGATTTTGGGAAAAGAATTGGGGCTTCCAGACGACATGATCCATCGTCATCCGTTTCCGGGGCCGGGGCTTGCAGTGAGGATATTGGGTGAGGTGACAAAAGAGGGCATCGCCATGCTTCAAGAGGCGGACCTCATCATGGAAAATGAGATAAAGTCAAACGGCTGGTATGACAAAATCTGGCAGGCCTTTACGGTTTTGCTGCCTGTCAAAAGCGTTGGTGTTATGGGCGACGAGCGCACCTACGAAAACGCAGTGGTCATTAGAGCCGTTGACAGCCGTGACGGAATGACCGCCGACTGGTCCAGAATTCCCCACGAAATTCTTGCCAAAATATCAAATCGGATTATAAACGAAGTCAAGGGGATTAACCGCGTCGTCTACGATATTTCCACAAAACCCCCCAGCACTATTGAATGGGAGTAACCTTAAATGGCCGATACTGAAAAGACACCCTCATCAAATTTTGTCCATTTGCATCTCCACACCCAGTACAGCCTTCTGGATGGAGCCATACGGTTGGACGATCTTTTTTCTACCGCAAAGAAATTTGGGATGCCTGCGGTGGCCATGACCGATCACGGGAATCTTTTTGGCGCAGTAGATTTTTATCAAAAGGCAACAAAGGCCGGGATAAAACCGATCATCGGTTGTGAGATGTATGTGGCCAAGGGGAAGTATGACCAGAAGGGAGTGGGGGCCAAAGATACTTCCAATCACCTTTTGCTGCTTGTGGAAAATGAGACAGGCTACAAAAATCTTACCAGACTTGTTACCCACGCCCACCTTGAAGGTTTTTACTACAAGCCAAGGGTAGATAAAGACTTGCTTTTAAAACACAGCGACGGGCTTATTGCTTCTTCGGCCTGTCTTAAGGGGGAGATTGCTGAGAAGCTACTGGGAGGCGACGAAAAGGGCGCCCGTGAGGTTGCGGAAAAATATGCTGAAATATTTCCGGGCAGGTTTTATCTGGAATTGATGGAAAACGGCATGGAAGAGCAGAGGCGGGTAAACAAAGCGTTGATCCGACTTTCGGAGGAGATCAATCTTCCGCTCGTTGCCACAAACGATTGTCACTATCTTATGCAAAGCGATTCTGTGGCCCATGATGCCCTCCTATGTATCCAGACAGGAAAGACCATAAATGACACGGCGAGGATGAAATTCTCGTCTGACGAGTACTATTTTAAATCCCCGTTTGAAATGAAAGAGGCCTTCAGGGATGTACCCGATGCGATTAGAAACACCATGGTAATTGCCGAGAGATGTAACTTTTCGTTTACATTTGGACAATTCCAGTTTCCAGAATACGATGTTCCACCGGGGGAGAATCTTGATGAAATCCTCGATAGGGCGACTGAGTTGGGACTAAAAGAGAGGATGGTAAAGATTAAGGCCGAAAAAAGTAATGTCGATTCCCAAACTATCGATTCTCTTGAGGGGCAGTACAGGGATCGTCTCAAGAGAGAGATTGGGATTATCAAGGACATGGGGTTCTCTAGTTATTTTCTCATCGTCGCAGATTTTATCAACTATGCCAAAAAGGAGTCCATCTCCGTTGGGCCGGGGAGGGGGTCTGCCGCAGGAAGCTTGGTTGCCTACACCCTTGGAATTACTGATATCGATCCCATTAAGTATGATCTCTTGTTTGAGCGATTCCTAAATCCGGAGAGGATAAGTATGCCCGATATTGACATCGATTTTTGCAGAAACGGCAGGGATGATGTCATCAAATACGTTTCTGAAAAGTACGGCGGTGAACAAAAGGTTGCCCAGATTGTGACGTTTGGAAAGATGCAGGCGCGGGCGGTCATCAGAGATGTGGGGAGGGTGCTTGATATGAATTACAAGGATGTGGATAGGATTGCTAAGCTCATTCCGACTATGCCGCTGAACATCAACCTCACCGACGCTATTAAGGCAGAACCTCGTCTCAAGGAGATGGTCGATACCAATCCGGAGGTTGAACATCTTATCAATATTGCAAAAGGGCTTGAGGGGCTTAACCGCCATTCCTCCACCCACGCTGCCGGGATAGTTATCTCAAACGTCCCCCTTGTGGACTATATGCCCCTGATACGGGGGCAAAAAGGGGAGGTCGTAACCCAGTTTGATATGAAGTGTGTCGAAAAGCTGGGGCTTATAAAATTTGATTTTCTTGGTCTCAGAACCCTTACCGTAATAGAGGATGCCCTAAAGCTCATTAAAGAGAACAGGGGCGTGGAGCTTGACATCTCAAATCTTCCCCTCAAAGACCCTGACACATTTAAACTATTTCAGTCTGGAAATACCGACGGGGTTTTCCAGCTGGAAAGCTCCGGCATGAAGGATCTGATGGTGAGGCTTGTGCCGGAGAAGTTTGAAGAGATAATCGCTCTTGTGGCACTGTATCGACCGGGCCCACTAAACACAGGTATGGCCGAAGAGTTTATTAAGAGAAAGCACAACAAAAAGGCAATAAAATATGAACTCCCTCAGCTGGAAAGTATCCTTGGGGATACTTACGGCGTGATGATATATCAGGAGCAGGTGATGCAGATTGCAGCCGCATTGGCAAACTTTTCTTCTGCAGAGGGTGATCTTTTGAGAAGGGCAATGGGTAAAAAAATTCGGGAAGAGATGGCTGCCCAGAAAGAGAGGTTCATGGAGGGCGCCCTGAAAAACAATATCAACGAGATGAAAGCCGAAAAGATTTTCCAGCAGATGGAGGAGTTTGCCGAGTACGGTTTTAATAAATCACACAGCGCTGCGTATGCGATGGTGTCGTACAGAACGGCATATTTGAAGGCGCACTACCCTGTGGAATTTATGGCAGCGCTATTGACATCTGAGATGGGCGACACCGATAAGCTCATGAAATATATCGGTGATTCGAGAGATATGGGAATTAAGGTACAGCCTCCCCATATAAACAGCAGTGGGGTTACGTTTTCCGTTTCAGGAGACGAGATTCTCTTTGGGCTTGCCGCTGTAAAAAATGTAGGTGCTGCTGCAATCCATTCGATCATAGAATCGAAAAGAGACGAGGGTGATTTTTTGTCACTGTTTGATTTTACAAAAAGGGTTGACCTCAGAAAAGTAAATAAAAGGGTGCTTGAGAATCTCATTAAGTGTGGCGCCTTCGACTATTTAAACGTCTCCAGGGCAAGGTTGATGGCAACTATAGATAGGGCTGTTGAGATGGGTCAGAGTTATCAGGATGAGAGGAAGGTTGGCCAGTCCAACCTTTTTGAAAGTCTCGATAATGCAAGCGACGGGGCATTTGCAGTAGAGAATTACCCCGATGTTCCAGACTGGACAGATTCTGTGATGATGGCAAACGAAAAGGAGAGTCTTGGATTCTACATAACCGGGCACCCCCTTTTGTCGTTTGAAGGTGTCCTGAGCGCTAAGACGAACTGTGATACTACAACCATTAAAGAAAAGCCGGATAAATCACGAGTGTGGATTGGCGGGATTTGCGCTGCCAAAAACGAGAAAACTACAAAAAAAGGCGACAGGATGGCGTTTCTGACCCTTGAGGATATGAAGGGGTTTATTGAGGTTGTGGTCTTTCCCGAACTGTTTCTGAAGTCCAATCCACTCTTTGATGAAGATGCGCCAATCCTTGTGGGTGGCGACTTGGACAAGACCGATGAGGGATGCAAGATTATTGCAAAGGAGATTTTTCTTTTGAAGGATGCGCCTATTCGTACAGAGAAGAAGATTTACATAGAGATGAACGACCTTGCTGTTCCCACAGAGAGCATTGAGAAATTGAGAAAAATTATTGAGAGGTACAGGGGAAAGAGTCGTGTTTTTATTTTGGTCAAAAGCAATAACAACGGAAGTATCACACTTTCTCTGCCGGGAAATATGGGGGTGAATCCTAACGATGTTTTTCTCAATGAGGTGAAAGCTCTCTTTCAAGATGGTTCAGTCTGGGTGTCGTAAAGTTTAGGAGTTCTTAAAATGAATGAAGTAAAATTTGACAGAAGTATCCAGGAACTTACAAAGAAATTAAGTGAGATAGAAAAGACCGCCGAAGGCCTTGATGTGTCGAAGATATCGGAGAGTGTTCGTGATCTTCAAAGCAAAACTCAGAGTTTGGAAGAAGACTATTATCAAAAGGGCGATCGGTGGCAGAAGGTCAAAATTTCGAGACACGACAAAAGCCCCCAGATGCTCGACTACATCTCGTTGATTTTCGATGGGTTTTTGGAACTTCGGGGTGACAGGGTCTACGGCGACGATCCGGCCATCCTGTCTGGGCTTTCTGAGATTAATGGTGTTGACGTAATGCTTATCGGCAATCATAAGGGAAGGGGATTGAAGGGGCGTTTGGAGAGAAACTTTGGGATGCCCCATCCGGAGGGTTACAGAAAGGCGATAAGGCTGATGAAGATGGCAGAGCGTTTTGGACTGCCTTTGATTACCATGATAGACACCCCCGGTGCATATCCGGGTGTGGAGGCTGAAGAGCGCGGACAATCAGAAGCAATTGCAAACTGCATGTATACCATGATGGGGCTTAAGATCCCGGTGATTGCTGTGGTGCTTGGTGAGGGAGGGAGTGGGGGGGCCTTGGCTCTTGGAATTGCCGACCGAGTGTTGGTTTTGGAAAATGCCAACTTTTCGATAGTTTCCCCGGAGGCGTGTGCGACAATTCTCTGGAAAGACAGAAAGATGAAAAAAGTAGCCGCAGAAGCGCTGAAATCCACAGCTGCTGACAATCTTGAACTTGGCCTTATCGACGAGGTTATTCCAGAACCTCTGGGCGGGGCGCATCGAAATCACAGAGAGACCGCAGATGCGCTTTTTGGCGTGTTGACAAGGCACCTCTCGGAGCTTTTAAAGATGGAAATTGATGATATATTGAGACTCCGTTACAAACGCTTCAGAGAAATCGGGGAGGTTTTTTAAGAATTTCAAGAAGTAGGGTATTATGTTTAAGTTCATAAAGTCAATACGAGAGGATATTAAGGTAGTCTTTGAGCGAGACCCCGCCGCAAGGTCAACCCTTGAGGTAATTATCTGCTATCCGGGATTTCATGCGGTAATTCTTTATAGGATGGCCCATTGGTTCTGGACCAAAAAGTTCTATCTATTAGGACGTATTATTTCCCATTTTGGGAGGTTTATTACAGGTATTGAAATCCACCCCGGAGCTACCATTGGACGGCGGTTTTTCATCGATCACGGTATGGGGGTGATTATCGGAGAGACGTCAGAGATTGAAGACAATGTTACCATATATCAAGGGGTTACATTGGGCGGCAAAAGCTGGAAGAAAGAAAAACGGCACCCCACCCTTGGGGAGCACGTTGTTGTGGGCGCTGGAACTAAGATAATCGGTCCCTGCAGGCTTGGGGAGTTTTCAAGGATTGGGGCGAACTCCGTTGTAGTAAAAAACGTACCGCCAAGGTCCACCGTGGTGGGAGTCCCAGGAAGAATCATCTATTCCATGGAAGGGGAGATTCACGATGACGTGAACCTTGAACATCATCTGCTGCCGGATCCTGAGGAGCAGGCGTTACTTTGTTTGATCGACAGGGTAAAAGAGCTTGAAAAAAAGATAAAGCTCTTGGAAGGTGATGTTAATAAAGTCCCCTCCCGTAAAATCTTGGGGGAGTGATAGAGTGTGGGGCTGTTGGAATGTTTCTGTTCATTGTCCTATAAAGATTGTCCTTTTCGAAATTGCCCAACGAGATAAATATTGAAATCATGATTGTAGTTACAATCCAAAGGCATAAAAATTGCCAGACTTGTATGCAAACCGGGTATATCGAATAGGGCGAATAGAGCAAAAAAGTCGCGATCTCGCCACATTTACTATAACCGTAAAAGAGACCAACCTTTTTATTCAGGCAAAAGCTGACCTCTCAAAAGTGGCAGTGGACACCGTCTTGTCACTGCGTCATAATCTTGAGAGTTACATCAAATCGAGGCCGGAATTTCTAACCTCTCTAAAACCGATCGATAGCGATCGGTTTGCCCCAGAAATTGCAAAAGAGATGATTGAGGATTCGAGGACTGCTGGAACGGGGCCGATGGCTGCTGTTGCGGGAGCGATTGCAGAAAGGGTTGCCATTGCAATTTCTAATGTGGCGGATGCGGGGGATAAAAGGGGGAGTGATGGCAAGGATGTAATCGTGGAAAATGGCGGGGATGTTTTTATAGTGACCACAGGCGAGAGGGTCATTGGTATTTACAGTGGGGATTTTCTTTTTGGTCTTGGGATAAAGGTTTCTGCTCAAGAGCTGGGAATTTCAGGTATCGGGGTCTCATCATCTTCTGCGGTTCTTGGCGAATCATTGAGCCTTGGAAACTGCGACCTTGCGACTGTGGTGGCAAAGCGGGGTGCCTTGTCTGATGCTGCTGCCACTGCCCTTGGAAACAAGGTCAAAAACGCAAAGGATATTGAAAATGGACTGGATGAGATTGTGGATATACCGGATGTGGTAGGCGGGCTGGTGATAATTGATGGTAAGATGGGAATTAAGGGTGAGATAACCCTTGTGGCTTTGGATGACTGACCTGTTTGATTTTTATTGGCCCCCACCAACCTCCCGATAATTGCCAGCCCCTCTAAAATTGCCACCCCCCCTTATTGTGGAAACCTCGGTGGCTCCAACTCTAAAATTGCCAGCAACCCCTTTGTGATAAACTCGGTGACTCCAACTCTAAAATTACCAGCAACCCCTTTGTGATAAACTCGGTGACATCAACTATAATATTACCAGCAACCCCAGCAGGGTAATTGGCGGCAGGGTTATCTATCGAGGCCGATTCCTACACCGAGACCGATGTTGCCGCGAGGTGACATGGATTTGTAAGCGCCGAATCCGATGTAGGGATTTGTTGCGCAACCTGATACGGCAAAGAGAATTGATAGGGTAAAAAATAGGAAAACAAATCTAATTTTTTTAGTCATTTTATAATCCCCAAAAAATGTTTTTAAGGCGTTAGGATGTTCCTTGGGGAGTAGGATAGTATAAAGGGGGGGTGAAGTCAAGAGGAAAATGGAGTGGTAATGTTGATGTAATATTGAGTGGCAAAAGGGAATGGTTACCTATTGAAAATATCTCTTTATTGCCTCGTCCCAAAGTCCCTGGTTTTTTAGGATATATTCACAGACTTCCCTTACGGCACCCCTTCCGCCCCTGTTTTTTGTAATAATATGGGCTTGGTTTAGTACTTCTTTGACGGAATCGGAAACGGCAAAAGTTAGTCCCACCTTTTTCATGGCGGGGATATCGATGAGGTCATCGCCGATGTAGGCTGCCACATCATTTGGGAGATTTGCGTCTTTGAGGAGAATATCAATTGATTTGGCCTTGTCTTTGGCGCCTTGGTGGATGTGATGTATTCCCAGCTCTTTAGCGCGGTATTTTACCACTTTGGATTTTCTTCCTGTGATTATGGCGGTTTTGATGCCCGCCCTGATTAACATTTTGATGCCGTGGCCGTCCTTCACGTCAAAACGTTTTGACTCTATTCCATTGTTGTCGACGATAATTCTGCCGTCGGTCATAACGCCGTCAACATCCATAATGAGGATTTTTATATTCGATGCTCGTTTTGCTGCATCTTTATCGTTTATTTTCATCTGGTTTTATTTCCTGTCTCACTTTACTTATTTAGATTTAGGTTCTCTTTAGTTTCTGAAAAGGTATCCTTTGAGCAGGCGAGGGCCGTGCCGATGGGAAAAACTTCCTTTGCCATTTTGACCATTGCGGCGGAGAGGTTTCTGATGTCCCACTGGGCGGTTTTGTCAATCCTGATTCTTGCGATGTGGTAAAGCTCCCTGAGGTTAAAGGAGATTAGAACCCTGAGTCTGTGGGCGTTTGTGAGAATATATGGAGCCGACTGGGGTGAAGTACTCTTGATTTTTTCGTACATTGTCTCTGATATTGCAATGGCTTTGGTAAAATCATCTTGCAGGTTTGCCTCAAGGATTGTCCCTGGGATTTCTACCCCAAGATCGATGTCGTAATCTTGGTTGATGATCGTGGCCATCCTGTGACGTTTCAGCTGGGCAAAGCACGATGAGGACATCACGGCCTCGAAGGTGAGGTTGATCATCTCAAACTCTCTGAGTGCCCGATCGTAGGATTCCATGTATTTGAAGGACGATTCAATGGTTTTTTTAAGGTTATCTTGAGACATCACTTTCACTTGATTGAGAATGGAGGCGTAATCGAGGTTGGTGTTGGGAAAGATGAGGGCTGTGGCAAGGCGAATATCCCCGTCTTTTGTGTGGTCGATGAGTTTAAGGGAGAAGTTGTCGATTTCATCCACTGTTGTTTTGTTTGGGGTGTGGGTTAAGAAGGATTCTTTGATTAGATCATCAGTCTTTGTGTCGTAGTCGGTTCCCTTTGCGTACTTGATAAGTGAGGGGGCGTGGGGGTAAGCGGCATCGTAAATGCTTTTTGCGAGTTTACGGGCTTCCATAAGTTTACTTACCGACAGCCTCCTTATTGTCATCTCCAGGGTTCTGGCGTTTGCAGTCATTCCCATCTGGGTCTGGGTGGCAAGGGGTACGATATATCTGGCGTCTTCCTTTGCCCACCCGTCGAGGATTACTTTACCTTTTTTGTCCTTTGCGAGATCGGGGTGCTTTTTGTCCATTAAGGGGAGTAGGCCCTTGTAGAGTTTGTGGTATGTCTGGTTGAGTTCTGATACTGCATCTTTGAAGGGGCTTTCAAGGCCAGCATCGATTATCTCTTTTGGGATAACGTGGTCATTGGTCAGGGTGATGTATCGCTGAGATTTTTCTGTGTATGAGGCAAGCCGTGTCCTCTGGAGTTCTTCGGTAACGAGTCTTGAGATACCTATGATGTCGAGATTGAAGACAGCGTGCTCTGCTACCGATGCGTGTCCCATGCCGAAGATGATGGATTCATTTAATTTTCTTGCTGTTTCGACCTCTTCTACTGCAACGCGCCTCAATTCGTTTACGGGTCTTGGGTCACGGCTTATCCGGGCGTAGGCTGCGCTGAAGGTCTCTGGGGTCAGCTCTTCTGATGTCCCAAGTTCATTTAGGAACTCTACGATTTCATCATTTTGGTCGTCTCGTTTTTGTGAGAGATCTTTCAGTTTTAGGGCTCCTTTTTTGTATTCAAAGAGCCTTTCAGTATCAACATTAAATCCCGCAAGGATAACTTTCATTTCTTTTTATCTCCCTAATTTATTAGCAATTTTTAGTCCAAGGCCGCCGATTGTAGAAAACATCAAAATGATGGGAACTGCTCCCATGAGGGCGGCGGCGCAGAATTCTGGCCAGTTGGTAGAAAAATCCCCCTCTAAAAACGACCTTAATCCCAACGCCAGTGTATAGAGCTTTGCGTCCATCAGGATAACCGCCGCCAGGAGAAAATCGCAGTAGGCGGCGATGAAGTTGAAGGCAAAGGCTATCATCAGTACTGGTGCCATTGTCGGAAGTACGATTGAAAAATATATTCTGAATGGTCCCGCCCCGTCCAGGGCCGCAGCTTCTTCCATAGATTTTGGCACCGTGTCAAAAAATCCCTTGATCATCCACGTTGTAAAGGGGATGGCCCCGGCCAGATATACAAGAACAAGGGCAGTTAGTGTATCTAATATTTTGAAAAATTGCAAGATTTTATATATGGCAACAAGAGACATTATGCCGGGAAAGAGTTGGATAATAAGAAGCGAGGAAGTCATAAAATCTCGACCTTTAAATGCGTATCTGGAAAGGACGTGGGCGGAGAGCGATGTCAGGATAATGGCTAAAAGGGCGGTTGTTCCTGATACGTAAATGGAGTTTTTTATCCACAAGAGAAAATCGGTCTCAAAGAGGATATTGGCGTAGTTATTTAAGGTGAAGCCCTCGATAAAAAGCCTTCCTGAATAGAGTTCTCCGCTTTTGGAAAATGAGACTGTGAGGATAAAGAGGATTGGGATGGATGAAAAGAGGGCAAGGGTTACAACCAATGCCGATCTTGCAAATGATGCAGAGGTATTTTTAAATCTAAAAGATTGAGTGTTGGGGGCACTGGTTTTGTGGGATTGTCTTATCAAAAGGTCTCCTCTCTACCTTTTTTTAGCCACCTGATATTATACAACGTAAAAATGCCGATGGCAACAAATACGATAGTGGCATACGCGGCGGCAAGGCCGTACCTCCTGCTCTGGAGGGTCAGTTTAAAAATGTATGAGATTATGATATCTGTGGCGCCCGCACCGCCGATGCTGCCGGGTTGTGTTGGGCCACCTGAAGTCAAAAGGTAGATTGCAGTGAAATTGTTGAATGCGGCGGAAAACCCCAGAACCAAAACGGGGATCATCCTTCGGGTAACAAGGGGGAGCGTGAAAGAGCGAAAGGCTGTAAATGACCCGGCCCCGTCAAGGCGCGCCGCTTCCATTACATCCTCTGGAATTGTTCTGATAATCCCAGATGCAATAGTTGTCATAAAGGGAATTGCCAGCCAGACGCTCACTGTAATTACCGAGAGTTTTGCCATTTGGGGATCTATAAGCCACGATACCTTCCGGAGGCCAAATTGTTCAAAAAGGAGGTTGATTGCACCGAAATTGTAATTGAAGAGACCCTTCCAGATTAGGATGGTGATAAATGCCGGCACCACCCACGGAAGGATTATGAGAGACCATGCTGGGGTGGAAATATATTTTGGGGTTTTTGTCAGGGCTTCTGCCGCAAGCACACCGATGACAAAGGGTACGATAATTGTAACGAGGGAATATATGATGTTCCACAGGCTCACCCTGAAGAAATCTGAGACAGGGCTCGTAAAGAGTGTGGCGTAGTTTGAAAGTCCTACAAAATCGTAATTGTTGTAATGGTAGAGGCTCATGTTTGTGGTGGAGATGTAGAGATTGTAGAGGATGGGGAGGACAGAAAGTATGAGGAGAAAGAGGACGATTGGCGCAAGGGTCAAAATAATGAAGGGGGTTTTTGAGTTTATTTTTTGTACCATTATTATTTCTCGCCCTTCATTTCAACGATGACAATTTTGAGGCGATTCTGCATATCGCAGAGGGCATCTTTTGGGTTCGTCTTTCCATCAAGGACGAGGTTTACGCTGTCTGAAAAGGCGTCCCAGACAAGCTCTCCTGCAGGGTCGTTTGGAAAGGGGATGGAATTTTCCGCAATGGAGATTGAGGTTTTCAGTGTTGGCTCTCTTCTGTAATCCTCGTTTGTGTAGATAACTGGGTTTGCCATGACCCGGACACCATCTGATGCCTCAAAATATGTTCTCAGGTTTTCGGGTCTTAATAAAAACGAGATGAATTTCAGGGCATCACCCTTTTTTTCAGAATGGGCAGAAACAGCAATCCCCATCAATGTCGAGAGAGGGCGGCACTCCCTGCCGTCGGCAAGGGGTGGAATTGGGAGATATTCCACATCAATTCCCAATGACCGATAGTGGGGTATCATGTAGGTGCCGTGGATCATAGCGGCCACCCTCCCTTTTTTGAAGAGGTCTGAAATGATTGGGTAGGTAATCCCCTTCGGAATTAAGGCTGGGGCATCGCTTCGTTTTTTTGTAAGTTTGGTTACAAATGCCAGTGCCGACACTCCACCGACGGTACAAAAGCCGAGATTTTTTGTGTTAAATCCCACATCCATTTTCTCAAAAATGTAGGCGCCGTGGGCGTCGTAGAAAGGAAAGGTGAAGTAGAGGTTTGTGGGGTCGGTCAAAAAGCCGTAGGTGTCGATCTTCCCATCATTGTCTGTATCTCTGGTCAGCTCTTCGGCTGTTTTGATAAGCTCCTCCACGGTTTTTGGGAGATTGCCCATGAGTGTCCTGTTGATTAAAAGTCCGTAAGATTCAATGGTCAGGGGCACACCATATATATATGGTTTTTGCGCATCAGGGACATTGAACGTAAATGCGGATACGAGGGGTTTTGGATAATCTTTTAGCTTGTTGAGTATCTCGTTTGATGCATTACCTGCATTTCCCTCGATGTTTTTGTCAATATTTGTGTCAATGGGTGATATAAGATTCATCAGTGCAAGAGTACCCACAGATGTGTGGGAAATGCTCAAAAGGTCTGGGCCTTTTCCAGCCGGGGCGGCAAGCTCCATCTTTGTGGTTATCTCAAAAATCCCGATCTCTTTGACGTCAATGGCAATTCCGGTCTCTTTGGCAAATCTCTCACCGATGACCCTTACGGCATTTGCTTCATCAACGCTCATGGTGACCCAGAAGGTGAGGGTGGACAATTGATTTTCATGTGTGGGCTCTTTTTGGCACGATGATAGTAGGATGAGGAAAAGCGTCAGGAGAAGAATATTAATTATGATTACAATTCTTTTAATAGCTCTAATTTTTCTAATTGCTTTTTTGGTGGCAATGCTTTGAGGGTTTAAGGGAGACACTGGGTTACCTTACAAGTAAATAGATTTATCAATGATGCAATATTGAGATGTATCCGATTTTAAATTGAGATATTAAAATTGTAAAATCGAAAGCTGTGTGATTAGTGTATTGCAAGAGGGTTTTTGGGTCAAGCTTAAAAATGGATGCGAGTTTTTTCTTTGGATATTGAGGATTTTGATTTGGAAATTTTGGTTTGGGAAAAGAAATCAGGTCCTGTTTTGGCCCGCTTTTTTTAGGAGGTACGTTACCAAAAAGATGGCGAGGAGAAAAATAAGGTAGATCATCAAGTATTGGATTCCAGCTTCGATTTGATCCATGACCTTAAAAGTCAGTGCCGGACGATTACTGATGAGTGTCTCGTATTTGTAGTTGCAACTGTAATATTTTGCAGAGAGACCCCCGGCAAGGACTGTAAATATTGCGGCGAGTTTAATCATTGTTGAAAGGCGTCTTGGGCTGGGGGGGGCAAAAATGGCGGTGAGGGAGTCCTTGAGGTCTTTGAAGACGAACCGGGACAGAAGGACACCGATGATGATGCAGAGAATCAATCCTGATATGTAATAAATCAGGATGATGTTTGCTGGTGGCGGCATAAGATTAACCATTAGAATGATATTGGTATCAACCAATTTTGTGTTAATGTAAATGTTGAGAGCTTACTAAATCACTCTCTCTATTTCTTCTTCTTTGCGTCCTTTAATGTGGTTATCGCCCATCCAAAAAGGAGAATAGTAAAGAGAATGAGGAGTGTCCAGAGGAGCCGAAACAGCATTCCTTCAAATTGATCCATGATGGCCCAGACGAGAACGAGTTTGTCCTCTCCCGCATTTTCTGGATAAGTATTGGTCATCGATCCCGAAATTGAGGCGAGGACTATGATGATATTTATCATCCTTGCCCAGAATTTTTGAACCACGGCTTCTGGAAACAACCCTTCAAGAAATGTTTTTAATCCACCGCTGAAAAGAGCGCAGAGGAGGATGCCAATGACTGCTGATAGGGTTACGCCGATTAAATAAATAGTAAATATTTTCATTTTGATGTTTTTCCTATGTGTTTGGGTTATTGGTTGTTATTACAAAAATCCTCGTTTTGGAAAGCAAGTGAGATTATATCCAGCAATACAAAACAAATTACGGAGTCTGACTGTTAAAAAAGCAACGCTAATGACTAAAAAAAGCAAAGGTGGTTTAGAGGAGCCTAATTCGCAAATATTTTTCTGCTTTCTGAAAAATCAATACCGAGAGCTGTCAATATTTTTCGTTTAGTCTCCATTCGGCAGCTCATTCCCTTTTCGATACGGTCAATGGTAAGTACGCTGACGCCAGCCTGCCGTGCCAGCTCGGACTTACTGAGCAACATTTGTTCCCTTATCTCTGTCAACGTATTTTTAGCCATCGGTCAATCCAAATCCTAATAAATATTTTTATACGCAGTTAAATTCTCTATTAATTGCTATAGTTATGTACAAGCCATTTTGGGGATATCTCTTTATCGGTGGTGAGATTTCAAAAAATCAATTACCGAGAATGCCGTATTTATCTTTGCTACTCATTTATTGCTACCCCGTATTTAATTGCTATCAACCTCGATCCCAATTGTACTGACCCCAGCAACCCAAACCCCTATTTTATTGCCAATCCCCTAACCCAAATTGTACCAACTCCCATTTGCGTGACACCTCGGTGAATCTAACTTTAAACTCTAATATTGCCAGCCCCCGTTTGCGCGGCAACCCAGATGACTCCAACTTTAGTATTGCCACAGCCCCAGCAGGGTTAGTATTCGACTATTGGGGGCAGCTCTTTTGCTTGTTCGACCCAGTTGGCGACACTCTTTGGTGATGGGAGTCTCCTGACCAGATTTTTTGCCTCGTTTGTTTCTTTCATTTTTTCGTAGAGGTTATCAGCTTTCCTGTTTCTGAGTTCTTTTACTGTGTCTACTCCTGCTTCTTCTAAGAGGTCGGAGTATTCTTCTGCGACTCCCTTAATCCTCATGAGGTCAGACAGGTTTACCCATTCCAGAATGAGTTTATGTCCAATACCACTGGAGTCTTCTAATTCTTTTCTTCCTTTTGGTGTTTTGCCCCGGTTGAGGAGTTGGTTAGTGTTAGTAATTCCGATCTTATTAAGTTTTTCCTTATAAACGTCTCCGATTCCTTCGATGTCCTTGATGGGGTATCCCATGATATTCTCCTTTTACATTTAGAGTTTGATATTAAAAAACCTTGATAGATTTTATCAAAAACGGTTAAAATGTCTAAACTGTTAGATATTTCCTCTGGATTATTGTTATATTGGTATAATAGAGTTATCAATTTAGTTTAAGTAGTTATAAAAGTCAAGAAATTTTATAAAATTATAAGGTTTTTTTTGTAATAATTTCATATTTTCTTTTTATTGTACAAATAGTTGTCACTTTTTGGAGTTATTTTGTGATTGTAGAAAGTAATTTTAGATTTGCAATTTTATGACTTGACGTACACCCTGTTTTCTTGCTATCAAAGAGGGTGGGAGTAGTCAAGAAAATTATTGTTTTTTTACGGAGGGAAACATGACTGGAGAGAAAAAAGACCTCACCTTTTTTGAGGCTACAGCGATTGTTACCGGATACGGAGTGGGCGGAGGGATTATGACCGTTCCCTACCTTACATCATTGAGTGGTATCTTACCGCTTTTTATGCTTTTGGTTGTTGGATATATAGTAAGTATCCTCCTTCATCTTATGATTGTGGAGATGATGTTGAGGGACGATGAATCTTCCCAGTTGGTGGAGGTGTTGAATAAGTATCTTTTTAGAGGAAAGGGCGGGGGAATATTTACGTGGATATTTTTTGTCCTTATCATCTTTGGGTTTTACGCATCTCTTTTGGCGTATGTGACTGGTGGTGGGGAGATTTTAAACACACTTATTTCTGTCCCCGAATGGGCAGGACAGGTTGTTTTTTACGCCATTGCGGCGAGTGTAGTCTTTTTTGGTCTTAAGGTTGTGGGGATAAGCGAAAAATACGCAATTTTTGTAATTGCAATTGTTGTGTTGATTCTCGTTGGAGATACTCTCCTAAAACCCTTTAAGCTCGATTTTAATACTACGGGTGGCGTCAAAGGGGGGCTTGCCCTTTTTGGGATGATAATGTTCAGCTTTGCATCGTTTTTCTCGGTTCCTCAGGCTGTTGAGGGTTTGAGTTGGGATCAAAAGAAGGCGCCTTGGGCGGTGATTGCTGGAATTGGGACGACCTTTGTTTTTATCCTCGTGATAACCTTGATGGCACTGGGCGCCTCAGGTGGGTCTGGTGTGGCGGTAACGCCCATTGCAATTGAAGGATGGGCAGAAGCCCTTGGTGGTTTGCCATTCTATCTGGGAAATCTTTTTGTGCTCCTTGCAATGCTTACGAGCTTCTGGGCGATATCATTGGCGTTGGCGGTGGTTTTGCAGGAACGACTGGGTTGGAAAGAGAGGATTGCCTGGCTTGTGTCCACTTTTCCGTGTCTTATAATTGCCATTGTGATGCCCTATGGGTTTTTGGAATACATGGGTCTTGCAGGTGGGATAATTGGGGTATTGATTGCGATTTTGATGGTTCCCGCATACGTGGTTACAAGAAAGCGCGGTGTGGTTAAAAATCCTGAATGGTCTTTAGGGTTTTGGGGTGGGTGGATTTTTCTTGCGATTGTTGTTATCGGGTATATTCTCATGGCGGTGGGTGCTGCACTGATCCCGTGATTTTATTTGGCTGACAATTTATGAGATAGGTGTATATGAAGACTAAAAGTAAGAAGAGAGTTATCATCCTTGGCGCTGCGGGGAGGGATTTTCACAACTTCAACGTCAGGTTTCGAGATGATGACAGTTATGAAGTGGTGGCCTTTACCGCGGCTCAGATTCCAAACATTGATGGGAGAATCTACCCCTATGAGCTTTCGGGAAAACTCTATCCTGATGGAATTCAGATTTATGAAGAGAAGCGGCTGGAGGAATTAATTGCGTCTTTGGATATCGATTTCGCATTATTTTCATTCAGCGATGTCCCCTACACCCACGTGATGCACATTGCATCGAGGGTTAATGCTACTGGGGCGGATTTTGTTTTGCTGGATGCACTTTCCACAATGATTTCATCAAAGCGGGATGTTATTTCTGTAACGGCAGTTCGCACGGGCTGTGGAAAGAGCCAGACCAGCAGGATGATCTGCAGCGTTATGAAGGATATGGGGAGAAAGGTTGTGGCCATAAGGCACCCCATGCCCTATGGCGATTTGAAAAAGCAGATTGTCCAACGTTTTTCCAAATACTCGGATTTTGAGAAGTACGGGGTTACCATCGAAGAGCGGGAAGAGTATGAGCCGATGGTGGAAAATGGAATTGTTGTGTATGCCGGTGTGGACTACGGCGCCATCCTTGAGAGGGCGGAGGAAGAGGCGGACGTCATTGTCTGGGACGGTGGAAACAACGATACATCTTTTCTGCGACCGGATTTGAGCATAGTTGTATTAGATCCGCACCGGGCCGGACATGAGCTTTTGTATCATCCCGGCGAAACGAATCTGAGACTTTGTGACGTTGCGGCGATAAACAAGGTGGATACGGCAGACGATGAGGGTATTGAGATTGTCAGGAGAAATATTGAGGCGACAAATCCCAAGGCAAAGATAATCCTTGTGGAATCGCCGGTTTCTGTGGAGAACGTTGAAATCGTCAAGGGAAAGAGGGTCATTGTTGTGGAGGATGGCCCTACCATCACCCACGGCGAGATGGGTTTTGGCGCCGGGATAATCGCCGCCGAAAAGTATGGGGCATCTGAGATTGTCGATCCCAGGCCCTTCTCCAAAGGCTCCATCCGCGAAGCCTATGAGAAATATCCACACTTGGGAAAGGAGAATTTTGAGGATAGGGGGGACTTGAAACAAAAAATGCCGATTCCGGCGATGGGTTATGGCAGGGAGCAGGTTGAAGACCTTGAGGCCACCATTAACGCTGCTGAGTGCGATCTCGTCATGTTTGCAACCCCGATTGATTTGACAAAAATAGTTAATATTGAAAAGCCAACGGTGAGGGTTCGCTATTCCTACAAGGATCACGGCTCTCCTACCATCGCTGATATTTTGAAGAATAGATTTGGCAGTTAGAGATTCTGCTTTAATAGCGACAAGGCGAGAGAGAAATTGATTCAATAATCCTCAAAGAGTAGCTAAAACGATGGGCTCAAGTAAGATTATGGGTTTAAGAAGACAATGGATTTGAGAAGGAGGACAATGGGTCTAATCCCATTGCCTGAGGTGCCACGAAAACTGAAACACTGCATTGTTGTCAATTATATTACTGTGTGTATATTAGGGGGTAGCTATGGACAGGGCGGGGAGAGGAAAGAAGGTGGTGGTGGCTTTGGGTGGAAACGCCATCATTCGGGAGGGGGAAGAGGGTCGGATAGATCAGCAGTTCAGGAATACTCGAATGTCTCTTGTGGGGGTGGTTGGCCTAATCAAAGATGGATGGAATGTACTGGTCACGCACGGCAACGGCCCACTGGTGGGAAATCGCCTCATCTCAATCGAGATGGCTCACGAGATGGTTCCAGATTTACCTCTTGGTGTCCTCTGCGGTGACACCGAGGGCGCCATGGGAT
>JAUWME010000013.1 GCA_030613285.1 Candidatus Zymogenus sp.
GCACCCGAACCCGCAGCAAGAGATTGGACAAATTCGCCCCTATCCATTCCATCGAGGAGGGCCAATAGACCCCTCGGCGCACCACCCTCTTCCATTCGGGTAATGACGTGAAGAATCTTTATCTTTCCCTCCATGATTCACTCCCCCAAAAATTACTTCCTTCTTCTCAAAACCTGTACAGCTCTGTGCAGCGGGAGCACACCCCAAATCTCCCCTGCTTGCGTACATGACTCCTGAAATTCTTATATTTGTCGTTATTCCAAATCTCAACAAAGGGTTGCTCCCTGATGTTTCCCATTTCTACCCCCAAAGAGAGACAGGGATGCACTGTACCGTCCGGGAAGATGTAGGCCACCATCCAAGGGCTCTTGCATTTTCCAGAATAACTCTTTGGGGAAAACTCAAAATTTGTATAGTAGTCGTCTATCTCCCCATCTGTAAGATTTGGATATATCGAAGCTCCCATCGATTCGGCCTCTTTGATTTTTTCCTTCAGTATTTTTGTGTCAATATCGGGAAGTCTATCCAAAACAAATCCCGCCCAGTCATGACTCTCACAATCAAAGAATTTCCTCATCTCAATGTTATGTTTGTCCAAACACCCCTTGTCAATAAAGATCAGGTGGTGAAAGGTAATGTCCTTTGCCCCCAGGGAGCGGGAGGTCTTTATGGTCTCTGGAATATCGAGGTAGTTGAAATCAAAGATCGTGCTGTTGACATTAACCACGGGATGGGACTTCATTAGGCTCTGTTTTGCCTCGGCCAAAAGAGCAAACCCACCAGCGGCATCATCAAAAACACCGTCCCTTCCCCTCACCATGTCATGCACCTTGGGCGGACCATCCAGAGAAAAGATGATTTCATCTACTCCCACTTGCACAAGCTCCTTTGCATATTTTTTCAGGAGCGTACCATTGGTAATGATATTCACCCGCATCCCATTGTTCTTTATCCTCTCAAGAGCTTCAATAATCCCGCCGAAAAGGAGCGGCTCCCCGCCAAAGAGGGTAATTGCCGGGGGAAAGCGGTACGAGCGTCTGAGATCATCTACCAGTGAACCGATTTCTGCTGCGTTAAGCTCTTTCTTTAAGATGTCGGGTGTATAAAACTTTGAGGAGCCGGTTTCCCCCCACTGCCCACACATTTTGCAACGCAGATTGCAGCGGTAGGTCAAAAGGAGAGAAACTGTTTCCGGTGGCGCGCTTTTTCCATCTGCAAAATAGTAGGTTAAATTGGAACGACCCCTCAAAAAGAACGCCTTTAATGCATACATCGGGAACTCCCTCGCTTTTCTGAGCGCCCTTCTGAGATTCCTTAGAGGAATCATTTTACCTCCAATTTTTTATCTTTCAAATAATCCTCCCTATCATTGTCTTGGGGATAGTAATACTTCGCATCCTTGGAATCAATAAATTTGTTGATTGCAAAAGGTACTAATAACCCAATAACAATTGAAAGGAGCAGGATCGTAAAGTAAATTTTCTTTGTTCTTTTTGACATTACCATGATTTTAGCAAAATATCTCTTTAAAGGTTTCTATAATGATTCCCAAATCCCTTTTTGTCACCCCCGGATGGACGGGCAACACCATTAGACCCTCAGAGAGCTCCGTCGCCTTGGGAAAGGGATCTGGCAAATCCGGGTACTGAAGATCATATATCTTGTGGATTGGGCGCTCATACATTCTGGCTGTATCTATCCCTCGTTTAAAGAGGATCTTTGTAAGAGCGGATAACATCTCATTATCTTGAATCATCACCGGCAAGTGATTAAATGCTGGTGATGCCCCTTCAATGATATTTGGAAGCCCAACTCCATCGATTTTTTCCAATGCCTTGTAAAGGGCCATTGCGTTTTCTGTTCTTCGCTTCAATTGTGTATCTATTGCCTCAAGCTGGGTAAGCCCCAGCCTCGCCGCAAAAGGAGAAGCAAGTGAGGGCTCAAAGCGCTCGTGCACTTCTGTAGATTTAAAGAGTGAAATCAGTTTAAAAAGGGGACCGTAGATTGACGGTATCGTAGCATAATTAATAAGGAAAAGCGCCACAAAAAGGTTGAGGTCAAACAACCTCCCCGGAGTTGGCATGGAACTAATCTCTTTTTCGATTTCCAACGCAATCTCCTTATTATCTGCCGTTATTATCCCCCCCCTAAAGGCAGAGATTATCTTCCCCTTGCACATGGAGAAAAACCCCACACCGCTCTCACCACCAACCCTCCTTCCAGAAATCTTGGCGCCCGGCGCCTGGGCGCAATCCTCCACGACATAAAATCCCTCTTTTGCGGAAGATTTGCAAATTTCAGAAAGTTCCATGGGAAATCCAAACATATGAACGGGCACAACGGCCAAGGTATCTTTTTTAGATATTACATCAGAAAAGCGTTGGGGGTCAAGGTTGAAAGTATTGATGTCTATTTCGGCGAGCCTTGTTTTCAGCCCCGCCTTTGCAATAGCGAGGGTAAGAGTGGGCACTGTGTATGCGGGGAGAACAACCTCCGTCTTGTTTGAAAACCGCATCAGAGCTTTCAAAATAATGTAGAGGGCAGAAGTTCCAGAGCCCACAAGAAAGGCCCGCTCAACGCCAATGTATTCAGCAAAGGCTTCCTCAAAGGCCAAAATGTCGCTCCCTCGTCCCCCCTTATTTTTGAAAGCCAAAGCATCGCGAAGGAGCTTTCCCGTATGGGTATAAAATGAATTTGTCGGCACCTTTCTCATTTAGTAACCTTTACCGCCTCAAGGGAGTTATAAACAAACTTGACTGAAACGAGCTTAGCCGCACAATGTCTGATCCTGTCAGATAGCGGCTATCTGAAAATATCCGTTCCCCTATCCTCCCTAAAAAATACAAACATCTTGGAAAATAACTTTAAAATACCCCTTCTCATCTACTATTGTCTTTTAATATCTCTATTAAAAATGGCGTTTAAAAACCCCGAAAGCCCCCATAAAATTATCTTTGGGTTACCCCTCTTAATGGCCTGCAAAGGGAGTTTGAGAATAAACTTGAGACAATGCAAGGGAAATATATAAATAGGGAAGTTCTTCCTGTAAAAGCGGCAGAGGTTGTTTCCATACCAAAAGAACCACCCTTTCATATTCTTCGGCCTGCACCCTCCCAAAGGTTCCAGCAGATGAACAAGAGAAGCCTCTGGTGAAAACACCATCTCATATTCCAGCTTTCTCACCCTAAACGAGATATCAGTCTCCTCCATATGCGCACTCCCACCAAATCCGATATCAAAGCCCCCGGCCTCTATCAAGGCCTCCCTCTTAAATGACATATTGCATCCTCTGGCGTGATGAGCTGTTGTCCTTGTCAACGAATCGAAGTTATCAAATATCATAAGTCCCAAAAGCCTTATCTTCGCAATCTTTTTGGGATTATCCTCACAATCGCCCAATTCGTAACCGGGGGGAATGACCCTCCCCGCAACTGCTCCAATCTTATCGACATATGCAGATGCGTGGGCTGTGATAAATCCTTTTTCCGGAATCACATCGTCGTCAACAAAGATAATTATATCCCCCCGTGCTTCACCTATCCCAACGTTTCTTGCATTGGGGAGTCCCGGCTTATCTATATGAATATATTTTATTTTATCCCTATTTTCTACCATAAATTTTATTACTGAATCATCATAATCCGGGGTCTGATCTACCACCACGATCTCAAAATCACGGTAGTCCGATAACAGGAAGTGTGAGAGGGTCTTAAGGAGAAGCTCACCCCTTCCAATTGTCGGTATTACCAACGAAACTTTTGGAAATTCTAAATTCATTATATATGTGATTACATTGTTTTAAATAGTAAAACTAAAGATCACTCCCCTACCAAATTATCCTGACATTTAATATCTTCTGTGAAGACGTGAAATCTCTTTGGCCCTAACCTTCCAGTCGAATGTACGCGCCCTCTGAACCCCACTTTTCCCTATTTCCCGGGCTCTCTGAGGATTATCCAAAAGTTGAAATAATGCATCTGTGAGTTCCTCAATGCTCTCTGGATTAATAAGTATTCCACTCTCATTATCTTCCACGGCAAAAACAGCCCCGCCACTCCTCCCACCGATGACCGGCTTTTCACACCCCCCAGCTTCAATAAAGGATATTCCAAATCCCTCAATGGAATCTGTAGAATCTTTAACTTCTCGATTGGGCATTACGTAGATGTCCGCAAGCCTGTAGTGGGACGGAAGCTCCCCACCTGCTATTTTCCCCGCAAATATGACATTGGCAGAAACAGCCTTATCCTCAGAAAGCTCCTGAAGGGATTTTCGATATGGCCCGTCTCCAACAATGAGATAAACGACGTTGGGATATTTTTTTAAAATATCTGGAAGCGCCGAGATTACCATATCCTGGCCTTTTCTGGGAGTCAAGCGTGCCACGGTAACAAGAACAATTTTGCCATCTATTGAATATCTCTCAATCAACTCTTTGGGGGGCTCTCCCGGAAAAAATACCTCCGTATCTACCCCAGGAATTATCTCGACAATCTTCTCCTTTTTAATTCCATATTGGAGAAACTCATCTGTAATAATGGGACTGTTCGTGATGATTCTATCTGCTTTTTTCATCAACAGATCGATAAAGTACTTGTGGATTTTGCTCTTCATATAAATCGGTTTCGTCTCGTCACCATAGACCCAGATGATATAAGGGATACCGAAAACCCTCTCAAAAATGTATCCTATGGCTCCGCCATTTAATATTTGCCCTGCATGAATTAGTTTCACACGATAACGAATTACGAGATAAAAAGTATACATAAATTGGACAAAGAAATTTATTAGCTTTACCGGAAACAATCTTGCTTCTATTGCTGGGTACCTAACAGTGTCTCTGCCACATCCCCGATCAAAGGCTCCTCCACCCTTCACCGCCGGGGTTAGAATCAGATCTTCCCCCTGTGGGAGTAAAAGCCAAATCTGATAAAACACGGTCGAAATTCCGCTTATTGTCGGTGGGTAATCGTTTGTTAAAAGTAGAGTGGCCATATCTTCCTCACTTTTTCTTGACACAAAAAAATCACAGACCGTCAATAATCTCAAGCAAACTCTCTGCTGTCTTTCTCCAGCTGAAGTTTTCTAATATCAATTTCCTCGCACCCCGACCTATTTTTTCCCTCAATTTTTCATTTTCCATAAGGTCAATAATTGCATCAGCCAACTTTTCGGGGGTTGCATCATCGACATAAAAGAAATTCTCACCATGGGTTAAGGGCACATGGAAGATTGCCTTTATGTTGGTGATCACCGCACCGCCAGATGACATATATTCCAGTGTTTTCATGCTGTTTCTCCACTTTTTGGGATCCGCCGTTATATAAATCAAAATTGAAGAAGCCCGAATAAAGTTCGGTATCTCACTGTGGGGTCTCACACCAAGAAATGTAACCCTGTCAGTTAGTCTATTTTTGTCAGCTATTTTTCTGCAGTCGGAAAAATCGTGCCCACCCCCGATCATAAGAAAATCCACATCGCCACATTTTTTTACCACATATTTAGAAGCCTTAACAATAATGGTAGCAAGAGAGTGGGGGTAAAACGCACCCACAAACGTAACATATCGTCTTTTCGGATTAAGCTCAGAGACTCCAATTTCAATTAGGTTTTCAATTGAGGCAACTCTATCCCCCGGCGAAAAGATATCTATATCCACGCCATCGGGCACGACAAATGTTTTTTCTTTTCTAAGCTTTTGCGTTTCATTGTATTTCTCCGCCAGTTCTTGGGATACAAAAACAAGGGCGCGAGCCAGTTTAAAATTAATCCTTTGAAGTAAATTAAAAATTGCAAGTTTTATCGTTGATGTCCCGATTATTTTTAGATCCTCCATGAGAAAGCCGTTAATCTCAATAAGCATAGGAATTCTGATGATTTTGCTGGCGAGAAAAAGAAAAATCATCAGACTCATCTCACGGCAATATAATGCTTTTGGTTTTTCCTTTATCCCAAAAAATATGATATAAAACGGCAACAAAAGTAGATAGAGGTATTCTCCGACAATCCTGACGTTGACTGTTGGGACGTAAACAACTTTGGAGCGAGGTGGATATTTGAATGGAAAGATAGACGGACAAAAGAGCGTTACAGTGCGACCCATTGCCACCCAGTTGTTTACTACCTCACGGATGTGAACGGTCCACGCCACCTCTTTAGTAAGGTCTTCAAAACAGGCGTAAAAAACCACACCGCCATTTCCTCTCTCACCCTTCACCTTTCCACCTTTGAATACTTTATAAAGAGCTCCTTAAGGCTCTTTGCAACATCGTTTATATTAAACTTCTCTATCACCTTTTTTCTCCCCTCAACGGAAAATCTTCCCCTCAGATCATCATCTTGAGCGAGTGTTCTTATTGCATTTGCAATCGCCCCCACATCTTTTTCCGGGGTCAAAATCCCATTCTTGCCGTCTTCAACAAGCTCCGGTATCCCCGATATATTGCTGGATATCACCGGCACACCCGATGCCATAGCCTCCATCATCACCACAGGCAAACCATCGTGGTGACCATTTGGCGCTGTAACACATGGCAGGACAAAAATCTCCGCTTTTCTGTAATACTTTTCAATCTCACTGTTTTGAACATTTCCCAAAAACTCCACATCGACCCTCAATCTTGACGCCTCACTCATCAGTTCATCTCTCATTGGGCCGTCGCCGACAATGACAAGCTTTTTCCCCAACCTTTTTATTTCCGGATCAGAAAAAGCCTTCAACAAAAACGGTATCCCTTTCGGCGGTACCAAACTCGCCACAGTCAAGATAATCCCATCTTTGGAAGAACTATCTACTTTTTCATTATTCGGTCTAAATCGATCAGTATCCACCCCGCAAGGTATCACGTAGAAATCTCGGTCATCAACACCAGTTTTATCCAAAAGGTGCCTCCGACCAAACTCGGATATACACCGAACAAAGGCCGCTCGGCGGCACTTCTCCGCATGAAATTTCCAGTCTATCGGCTCCCGATATAGATCGTATCCATGTCCGGTAAAGGCAAATGGAATTCCCGTAAGCTCAGAGACAACCATCGCCGATGCCGCTGGGCCGGCAGCAAAGTGTGCATGGATGATTTCAGCGCCCCTCACCTTTATTCCCTCAGCCATAGCAAGGGTAGAAATCGCAATCCGCCATCCCGCATATCTTCTTAGCCTGTCCAACAGAGAATTGATTTTTGACGGACTTATTAATAATAAATTAGTAAGGTTAATAACATCCTTACCAAAAGATTTCCTGTCTGCTCTCGTGTAATCAGCAAAATCTCTATAAGTAACTGGATTGTTCGGACAAAAATCTATCTCAACGCCGATATCCTCTAAGGCATCTATCTCATACGTAAGCCAACCCTCGGTTATCCCCTCCAAAATATACGCAACCTTCATCGCCCCGGCCCTCCATCTATCAATTCATCGAAGAGGCCACAAAGCTTTTTGGTCTCGTTTCGTCTCTCAAATTGTTTGATAACCTCAACATCCGGTGAAAAAGTACCCTCCCTTTTCATCTTCTCAATTTCAAAAACCGCCTCTCTAATTTTGTCAGACAACTTTTCTGGATCATTTTCACAGATTACAATCCCAGTCTTTGTCAATTTTACAAGATTTGCCACCTCCCCCGGTGGAACAACAGCCAGTATGGGACGCCCCGTCGCCATGTATTCAAAGAGCTTTCCTGGGACGTTATAAGACAATTTGTTATTAAACGGAATTGTTATAAGGTTACAATCCGATGAAACTATCTCAACAGTTGCATTCTGGTGGTTGAGATAACCCAAAAAGACGGCGTTGTCTTCAAGGCTGTCTTTTATCTCTGCTATTATCTCACTGTCCATAATTCCTAAAAACTTGACAACCAACCTTTCTCTTAACGAAGGGTTGTCCCTCAGGCAACGTGCCAAAGCCAAGAAAAAGATCTTTGGATAGATGTTTGAGTAAAGAGAGCCTGAGTGCGCAATAACAACCTTTTTTGAATTATTTTCAGAAACTTCAATCCCCACAAAATCATCGGGGTCGTAACCGTTATATATTGTAACGAGACGCTCAGGATCGATATCCAAATCATCACAATATTTCCCCCTTACTTCCTCGGTGATGCAGATAACCCGATCGGCATTTTTGAATACTTTACTCTCCATCTGCACGTGAAACCATTTCACCAAGGAATTTCTGGGATTGTGGTGATAATTTATTGTCCAAGGGTCTCTGAAATCCGAAACCCATTGAAGTCCCGTGATTTTTTTCAGCAAAAGCGCCGCCAAATGAACACTGTGAGGTGGCGATGTAGAATAAATTAGTTTGATGCCATGTTTTTTTATTGCCCAAAGGCCATAAAAAAAAGCTGATATTGCCCAGATGATTCTGCTGTCTGGAATGAAAACGTTTTCCATCACCTTTTTTGAGAACTCTCTCGAAATCAACTTTTCCAACACAGAATAAAAAAACCGGGGGCTCAAAGGACGATACCGTTTTATTATCGTCGATTTATGAATATCATCAAGGAGCGTTTCGTCCCTGGCCCAGTAAGTTTTATCTTCTGCGGCAATTACAACCGCTTCCCACCCAAAATTTGGGAGGTACTTGATAAATTTTACCGTCCTCTGTACGCCGCCGCCCCCCATGGGAGGAAAATTGTAGGATAGAAAAAGAACCCTTCTCAAAAAACTACCTTCCTTTTAAAACCCTGTTTATGCTGATTTTACGCAATTTACAAAATACGTTTTTCTGCTAAATAAGGTTTCCAATATAATACTATCGCAATTGAGATATTACCTTTTTTTAACACGGTAGATCGAAGCGTAATCCTTGTAGAAAATTCTCTCAAATTGCATATGCTCATTTAGATAGGTTTCAAGCTCTCTGGGACTTCGCGTTTTATGATATGAATACAGTAAGTAGTCAATTTTTTTCTCCTTCAACATCCCAAGAAACTCTTCTTCATACATAACGTAGTTCTTGTCCTTTCTGAAATAAAAATATGAACTGCTTGAAGGAGTTTTGGCAGAAAAGATCGCTTTTTTACCTTCGATATCAAATTCCTTAAGATTTATAAAAGAAGGGAAATTGGAAAACAACTCCGCTGGTTTATTGTCGAACTCCCTAACGATCCTTACAGGTGTGAGGAAGAAAGGATAATCACCGTATGTATAAAAGTAGGCTGGATAGTTGTACGACCAACATGACATAATATGCGACCCAGAGGGGACGGTATCAGTAATAAATGAAGCAGTCTTTATAATATTCTCATTGCTGAAATTATTTCTATTAAAACTATAGGACAATCTTTTTGAAATGTACCCGTTTTCAAATCTTAAAAGAGAAGTCATCACAAAAACGGCAACAAAGACAATAACAAATTTCCTCAATAATGAGTACGCCTCTGTTAAACGAATCTGCGATAGAAACCAAATCAGAAAATCACCCATTGCAACAAAAGATATGATTATGGAGATATTAATATGTCTGATTTCCCACATACGAACAGTTATAACCGGGAACATGACAATAGAGACAAGGAGCGATGCGAGAAGCAGTACCAAGTGGGGAACACTCTTTTTTATTGCTCGTTCAACAAGATATAATGATCCGATTACAACAACCAGAAGCTCCATCCTGCTTAGCTCTTGAATGAGTCTTATATAAACAAACTTTTTTAGGCCAATGAGTAAAGCGCCCAATGAATTGACATGAGAAAGGACTATACCATATTCACCAATATCGTTGAAGGTCGAATTGGAAACCATTGCGAGATAGACATACCAAGGGATTGTCAGAACAAAAAACGGTACATAATATAGTAAAAGGTCGAAAAATTTTATTTTATCCCTCGTTTCAGAAGAGAGAACCCATACGGCAAAGGGGATGGGTATTAAAACGATGGAAGTTTGTTTTGTATAAAACCCAAAGACGAGGGCAATGGCCGAAAAAAACAATAACAACCTTGAAGATTTTTGATAGGAACAAATTAAAAGCAGTAGACTGAGAATCTGGAAAAAGAGTAATGTATTCTCAATACTGATTGAAGAAGATGAATGTAGAACAAACTGGCTGGAAAAGAAAAAAATAGCGCACAAAAAAGCCCCTGTCCTGTTGAATGTAATCCTTAAACCCAACAAATATATTAGTAGAACGTTCAATGCCCCAAACACCCGTGGGACTATTGAAGCAGCCAAGACAGAGGGAGAAAATATTTTGAAAGCAAGAGCGAGCAGATAGACAAAAAGCGGGGGCTTTTGCAAAAAGAGTTGTCCATCGGGTAAGGTTGGTCCAAGCCCCTTGAAGATGTTTAACGCTATTGAGAGATACATTGATGCATCAGGCCCTACACCTGAAGGAGATAATGAAAGAATAGTAATTACAAAAAGGATCAAAAAAAACGTAATAAGTTTTTCATAATCCCACTCTTCGATTTTTGTAATAGGATTAATAATTTCACCTTTTATCTGGAAAACACTAAACTTAATCAGATAAGCATTAAAATAAATCCTTTCATCTAAATATGATCTGGCATCTATGTAGTAGGAAGCAAGAGCGCATTCTTGTTGAGATTTAACTAATCTATCTCGATTCCCGCCAATTCTGTAAACATTGAATCAATAAGATCCTTCATCCTCTCTGGCACAAAATAGTATCTCTTCCAAATAAAAGTAAATACTCCCAACATAAAAAGACTCTCTGTAATTGATTTATTGTCAGCAAGCTCTGCCAATAGCTTTTTGGAAAACTCCCTTACAAATTCACAAAACCAATCGTCGCCCTCAAAACAATACCTTATAAACACAATGGGATTATCATTGTAATTTTCCGTTTTCTTGAGGATCACTTCAGCGTAACAGATGACAAAATGAATCCAATCGAAAAAGGGGTGTTCCTTTGACGCAAACTCCCAATCTGTAACGATGATAGATTCCTCAGTTACAAAGATGTTTCCCGGATGAAGGTCACCGTGCACGATGGAAATATTACAATTTTTTTCAAATTCAGTGAATAATTTCTTTAGCTTTAGAACTGATCCAGCTTTTTTGTCGTTTACTCTTTTGTCGTTTACTATATCTGCAAATTTGTCTACCTTAATTGGAAGTGTTTCTTGAAGGTCTCCATCAAAAGGCGGGATATTGGAAAGTTCCATAAGAAATTCTTTGACCCTTATAAAGTGATCCTCAACAACGCCTCTGCAATGTAAGGGAACCATTTTTGGATGGGATATGTATGAATACGAAAGAGTTTCCAAATTTCCAATATTACTTAATCGTATTGGTTCATTTATCATTTGGACTAATTTTTTACTGCCATCCTCTTTTATTCTAGTAACAAGTTTGCATTCTTTTTCCAAAAGTTTGCGGTTAGATTCAACTCGCAAAACTCCAAAGGGTAATTTGTCCTCTCCATTGAATGCAAAAATAGTATTTGTCTTAAACGCGCTGAATATCACTAATGAAATTTCATCCCCTTCAGAAGCGGTCAAAAAATCGTTTTTGATTATCTCCCTAATCTTTGAAACATGAAGATTTTGTGGTTCTTTACCCAAAACAATAGAGAAGCAATTAGTAAAGTACTTCTGAATTCCAAACTTTGTAAACCCAAAGAACAGTGCAGTTTTCGCTATAAATCGATATATTTTGTATTTTAAATCACCGGAATAGTCAATTAACAATCTATTGAATATGAAAGATATTTGTTGTCCATAATTCAGGTCAATTACACACTTCACTTCCCTATAATCTCTTAAAGGCATATATGCTTCTTTAAAGATGAGATTGGACTTTTTTGCAAGGTCTTTCAGTTCACGAAATGAATATGTATATCTGCGGTAATTGACGCCCTTTTTTAGATTATGGTACAAATTTGAGATTTTGCGAGGTAAAACAGTAACAAACCTAAGCCCCGTGTGCTCGTCTCTCCCTCCAAGAAGATATCTAAACCCAAATCTATTCTCAATGCCCAAATATATCTCACCGCCGGGGCGAAGCAAAAGACCAAGCTCCGTTAATGTCTCTAACGCCACTTGAGTCGGATCTTTATCAGTACGAAATTCTGGAATCCACTCAAGCACCCCATTTAAGATTATCAGATCAAATGTTTCGGGTGAAAACGGCAGTTTCCTTTCGTTTGAAACAGCACAAACAATATTTTCAATTCCCTCCGATTCCACTCTATACTTAAGTACTTTTATGCGATCAATGTTAGGATCAATCGAATAGACTTTTTTTGCTATCCTCGATGCAAAAATAGAGATGGCTCCAGACCCACAGCCAAGATCAAGTACTACGCTTTTTTCGTTGATGCTTGTAATCCAGAGCCCGTTCCCGCGTTCAGTGGATGTGTACCACTGCCTGTCTTCTTCATCTGCAAAAGTTGTAGATAATGCCTTAGCCCATCCTGTTTTTTGGGCTTCTTCCAAAATCTTCGCGGCCAGTTCATCTTCGTACACCTCATGTCGATCTAAAAAAACCGGCAAACCCTCTAAAATCGGATATTGATCTTGACATTTACTGCACCGAAGGTAATCATCTCTTCTTTCTAACAATGCGTAACATTTAGGGCAATAAAATTCTTTATCCAATGAGTTCATTTTCAATTTAATCCCAAAAAAAACCCACTTAAAAAGCTATAATTAACTTGTTTTATTACCGTCTTTTCTGTAATAATTCACTTGACACTAAAACATTGCTCTATAAAACTATATCATTTTTAAGAATAATATGCAAAATAATTTGGTAAGTTCATTTTTTTGGAAAGGATTGAGTTCTTTCTTGTCAAGAGCTTTTAGCATCTTAACAACCCTCATCCTTGCAAAGCTCCTGACACCTGACGATTTCGGCATTGTCTCTATAGCAATTGTATTCTCTTCAACGCTGGGTCTATTTAGAGATCTTGGATTAAATCAGTCTCTCATCTACCAAAAAAATAATATCGAAAAAGCCGCCGATACAGCAATGATAATGAGTGTTGCTTTAAGTATCCTCCTCTATTTTATTGCGTACTTGCTTGCTGCCCCCACCGCAATCTTCTTTAATAGCCCACCTGTGGAGAGCGTAATAAAAGTCCTCCCTGTATCTCTCATAATATCTGCTTTCTCCTCCATCCCCTCCTCCCTATTGGAAAAAGATATGGATTTCAAAAAGCGTATGCTTCCAGAGCTGGCCTCCTTCTTTACCTACTTTGTGGTTACCATTACCTTGGCCAAGCTTGGATTTGCATATTGGAGCATAATTATTGGACTTATCTCCCTCTCTTTTGTCAATCTTGTAGTAACTTTTGCAGTATCCCCTTGGCATCCAACATTGAGGTTTCATCCCGAAGTCGTTTATGATCTTCTAAGTTTTGGAAAATATGCGATGTTCAGCTCAATCACAGTTTTCATATACAGGAATGTGGACGACTTTGTTCTGGGCAGGATGCTCGGCATGAGACTTCTTGGCTCCTACACATTAGCATACCGTATTGGCAACATCGCAACAACACAGATAACTCACATGATAAGTAAAGTCACATTTCCAGCCTTTGTTAAGATAAGCAGCGACATTGAAAAAATCAGGGGGGCTTATCTCAAAACATTCCAGTGGCTTTCAATAATAAATGTCCCAATCACTATAGGACTTATTTCGCTTGCCCCCCACTTTTATCATATTTTTTACGGAAACAAATGGAACGCCGCCATCGTCCCTACCCAGATAATAGCGCTTTTGGGACTTACCAGAGGACTCTTTTCCCATTCAGGAGGACTTTTCATGTCCATGGGAAGGATAAAGGAAATATCATATCTTATCGCTGGACAACTTATCTTTCTTCTACTACTTATCTATCCAACAATTCAAAATTTTGGAATTGTGGGCATTTGTATTCTATTATCAACGCTTCAGCTCTTTTTAGTCTTAATACTTGTTATAAAAATAGAGGGTTTTCTCCCTAATACAAAGGACCGCTATATAGGGCTCCTTGCCCCTCCCCTTGTCATCTCACTTATTACTATTGCCATTCCTATAAATGGTTGGATCATTGTTTTCGGCGAGCTAAATCTCATTTCGTTTTTTGGATTTATCGTCCTAACGAGTCTTTTGTACTTTTTGGTAATAATGAAATGGAACAGGAAACTTTTTGAAGAAGCAATAACCCTAATAAAGGCCTGGAAACAACTATGACGTTGCTCCTTTGATAATATTGACAATCTCTCCGTAAGTTAAATCGTATGAGCATTTACGAATTATCGTCTTTCTCGCTTCATAACCAAGCCTCTCTCTTAAATCTCTATCTGTAACCACCAACTTCAGCTTCTCGGCCAAATCTTCATGGTTTTTTGATTCAAACATAACCCCGTTTTCAATTGCCCCCCCACTTCCCACAGGATTAATCATCTCTGGTATTCCTGTAATTCTGGGCACAACAACCGACAACCCCACCGACATTGCTTCGAGCATCGCTACGGGAAGTCCTTCTGATATGCTCGACAAAACAAACATATCCGCCACTCTCAGGCAATCACGAAGTTCCTCGGCATAAAGCGCTCCTTTAAATACAACAAATTTTTCTGCACGAATCT
>JAUWME010000409.1 GCA_030613285.1 Candidatus Zymogenus sp.
CCACCCGAACCACTTCCCTTTTTACAATCCCCACGGCCTTTGAGGGATCCTCCACCTGCTCACAGATTGCCACCTTAAAACCGTTTGACAGCAACTTCTCAAGGTAGGTATCTGCGGCGTGATACGGAAGTCCGCACATGGGGACGGGGTTTTCCTTTCCTTTATCACGGGTAGTAAGGGCAATCCCCAAAACTGGCGAGGCAATCTGGGCATCCTCAAAGAACATTTCGTAAAAATCCCCCATGCGATAAAAAAGGATGCAGTCGGGATACTCCTCTTTTATCTTGAGATACTGCCTTAACATGGGAGTCAGGTCATTCATTTTTTATTTAATACCGCTCTAAACAAAAAAAGGGTGGAAGAGTTTTCAAGGGGATATTCTTGTAAAACCCTGAGCCACCCTTTGCTGAACAAAATGGTTTGCTAATTACCTACCACCTAACCAAGATTGATGCCCACGTAAAACCCGCCCCGAATGCCGCAATAAGCACTATGTCATTGTCCTTGATTACACCTGCCTCTAACATCTCGTCTAAGCAGAGGGGAATTGTAGCGGCGGTGGTGTTTCCATATCTCTGGATATTGTGCCACACTTTCTCTTCTGGAACACCCATCTTGTGGGCAACGTACTGATTTATCCTCATGTTTGCCTGATGGAAAACGAGATGATCTACTTCGTCAATTTTAATGTCGTTGGCGTCAAGGGCCTCGTTAATAACCTCAGGGAGTCTTGTAACGGCGTTTTTGAAGACCTTGCCTCCATTCATATTTGGCCAAACAATTCCGGCATCGAGCATCTGGTGGGTAATCCTCGGTTTTTTTCGACAGGAATCCGCCTCAATCCAGAGACTTTTGAACCCCCTCCCATCGGCATGAAGATGCGTCGAAAGAATCCCCCGATTATCATCGTCGCTTACCCCAACTATTGCAGCCCCACCCCCATCACCAAAGATAACAGAGACGTTTCTCCCGCTATCTGTCAGCTCCATCCCAGCTGAGTGAATTTCTGCCCCCACCACCAGAACGTGGTCGTACATACCGGTCTTGATAAATTGATCGGCAATAGCAACACCGTACATAAAGCCCGTGCACTGATTTCTTACATCAAGAGTTGCAACTCCGGGAATTCCTAATTTTTCCTGCAATATACAACTCGAACCCGGAAAAACGTGGTCGTAACTTAATGTCCCGAAGATAATCATATCGAGTTCTTCGGGTTTTATCCCCGCCCTCTCAATGGCAATAATTGCAGCCTCGTACCCAAGGTCAGACGCTCCCACATCTTCTTCAGCATACCTCCGCTCAACAATCCCCGTCCGTTCCTGAACCCACTTATCGTTGGTGTTCATTACCTTTGCAAGATCGTGGTTTGTTACAACCCTTTCCGGAAGACATCTCCCCGTTGACAATATTTTTGATCTTCTCATGTTCCCTCTCATATTCTATATCCTTTTCATTCCTTAAAATCTCAATGCCTCAAGTTCATTATCCATAATTTTCCCCACTGTCATTTCTCCATCGAATGTATCTATGGTAGAACCAAAAGCACCCCTGACTTTCCTCTCGTTTCTGGCCTTACTATACCTGGCAAGGATTGATATTGCAAGAGAGATTTCATCATTTCCAAAATCTCCCCTCAAAAGTCCCAAAGGCCCCGGCAAATCAACAAGCTTTACAAACAACGCTCCATTATTGCCCATCTTCTCGATAACACTGTTTTCTACCTCATCTCTCCCAATTGTCAGGATCACACCCCCACCACCACTCTTTAAAAGAAACGGCCTTCCAACCCTCACGCTGTAAATATCATCGGTAGTTGGGCACGCTTTCATCTCATAGAGCCTTTTTATCCTCTTTGATATGATGGGATCAGTAAGGCAACATCCCCCAGCCGGTGTCTGGTACTTTTCGATTCCCATACTTTCGGCCAGGGCCATCTGAGGTTTTCTCGTCCTGCCGGAAAACTCCAAAAGCGCATCTCTGTCAACATAGCCCTCCACCTCAACAACGGTGGGTTCAAGGAGCTTTGCCGAAAGGGGTCTCAACAAAACCCCATCACTTTTCGACTCCCGCTCGACGATCCTCATGGTGTCCCTCCGCTGAGACATGGGACGCTGACCCAAAACCTCGCCTGTAACGATGAACTTTTTTCCACCCTCAACTGTCATCTTATCAATATATTTTTTTGCTTCAGACACCAAAAGTATCTTGCAGTCGAGACAGGGATTAAAGTTTTTGCCGTACCCGTGGGCTGGGTTGCCCACCATTTTGATAAAATCACTCGTAACATCAATGACCTCAGAACGAATGCCGTACATCTCAACCATTTTTTCCTTAAAATCTTTTGAGTACTCTTCAAACCCCAACCCCGGCCCCGTTCCAAAAAAGGGAGTAATGCAGTGAAGCGCCAGAACATCAATCCCAAGATCCATAACAATACGCGTTGCAAGCAGGCTGTCAAGCCCCCCGGATGTGAGGGAAACGGCCCGAACTGCACCGCCATTCTTCCCCACTGCTTTAGCCGCAGTAGTATCCCTCTTGTCTTTATCAATATTGTTCATATTAATATTACCCATACTACTATTGCCCATATTAGTCATACCGCTCATATTGCCGTTTCCATATTACAATTGCTAATATTGAAATTGCTTCATAAAATCCCCTTTGTTAGTGATGACGCTATATCTTTTTTACTTTCACAGAGAGGTTTTCACTCGCCACAACCTCAACCTTACTACCGTCCTCAATTGGTGTGTCGCTTGTAGCGCTCCACCACTCCCCATACACATACACCTTTCCCCCATCCTCGTTTACATCGGTCTTGGCAACCCCCTTTTTCCCCACAATCCCCTCTTGTCCTGTTTGCGGCGTTGCCATATATGCCTTTGTCGCCAAACTAATCAGTAAAATAAAGAACGCCGAGACGCA
>JAUWME010000385.1 GCA_030613285.1 Candidatus Zymogenus sp.
ATATGTACGAAATGGGGCAAAACAATGCCCCATTTTTCTCTGCTTTCCATGCCCTATCAGCTCCCGCCACTCAATTACTAATCCATTGTTTGTAAGATGGAATTTTTTATACGTCGGTATCTCTTTTGGAGTTCCCTCTCGCCCTATCCTTTCTTTCAAATCAGAAGCCTCCATGCGCTTGGTGGCAAACCAACGGCCTTGAACTTCAACCCCTGCCCAAAAAGACCAAACTACAGAGGTTCATCACACCCTCAAAGGAAATAACATTTTATTTCTTCGTCGCCTTGCTCCAACTTGTCATTCAAGAGCGACCGCAGGGAGCGCGGCGGTATTCTTAAATGACGTATATTCTTAATAGCGCTATCCCTGCGGGACAAGCCCCTGTGGGGCAATCTCCTTTTCCACAGTAGCCAAAAAGCATATTGAGATTGCCGCGTCGTTCACTCATCCAAAAGATGAGCTCACTCCTCGCAATGACATTAAAGGAGGAATGACAAATAATGCTTTGCTGGATTCCCACTTTCGGAAGGGGTCGGGACTATTCCCGAACGAGGAAGTGTTCTTTCGGTTTGATGTTTACAACGAGTATTCCAAGAGCGATGAAAACAAGCCCACCGATCAGTCGAAAAGTCACAGGATCACCCATAAAGACAATTCCTAATATCACTCCTGAAATGGGCATGAGGAAGATGAATGTTGAAAGCTGGGTTGCCTTGTATTTTAAGAGGAGTGTTGTCCAAGCAAGATAGCCGATTCCTGCCACTATGACCGCTTGATATAGTATGGCGAGGACTACTTTTCCATTAATAGTAAAAAGGGTGCTCTCCTCAAAGATGAGGTGAGATATTGTAAGTACAAGTATTCCTATCGTTATTGGGTGGAGCACAATCTGAAAATTGTTCCAGTCATCAAGCAAACGCTTGATGTAGATTGTCTGCACTGACCAGAAGAAAGCGGAAATCAGTACTAAAAAATCCCCAAATAAATATTTTGAATATGCTTCTGCATCCCGCTGGTAAAAAAGTACCACCACGCCAATAAAAGCAAGGGCGATGCCTCCTATCTTCCTGATATTTAGTCTGTCGCCGGAGAGGAGAAAATGGGCAAAGATTGCCACAAAAAATGGCTGGGTGTTCATCAAGATTGAGGCGTGGGAAACTGTGGTGTAGTTCACCCCCGCGTAAAATATGGTGAACTGAGCACCGAAGAAAATTCCGAGAAATAGGACGTGCACATAGTTCTTTGCCTCAATGGCAAGATCAACTTTTTTATATCTTGCATAGAAGTAGATTATCACCACAGCGATTACAAAACGGATTGCGGCAGCCGCAGCGGGGGGCATCCCGATCAACGATATTTTGATTGCTAAGGCATTCGACCCGAAAATAAGGCATAAAACAACTGCCATGGCCGAACCCTGAAGATCCATTGGTTTTTGTGACATCGGAAGAATATATCACTCACCGAGACAATTGTAAAGCTAATTCATTCAATCAGTTTTTATATTATTATTGATACCAAGGTTTTGTAAAATAAATTTGCATAATATCAACATTGGTGATAAAATTTAGAAACTTTTTACAAACATATTAAAGGGAAACTCAATGGACAAGAAGGAAAGGGTCGAGGCGACCCTGAATCACAAGAAGCCTGACAGAGTACCAACTATTTCCTGCATGGACGTACAAAGATATGTCTACGAAACCCTAAACGAGACGCCGGACAATACATACAAGTATCTGGTCAATCCCGTCACCGCAAAGATAATCGACATAATATCTCCCCTCCTGAACTTTATGAATGTTTTTGACAAGGACGTTACCGAGTTTATGCTAAAAAAGACGGAGTCCGACGTCAAGATGGGCTTTGATTCCACGTGGAATATCTTCGCCAGCATTTTTCGATTTATAAACTCAAAGTATATGACCGATGTCTACGGCGGACGTATCTATAAGATCGGGGACGATGGTTACGGGAACATGGATACACCCATGTTTATCAAAGGAACATTTGAGACTCCCGATGACTGGAGGCGATTCAACAAGAAACACTGGGAGGCTCTCCCTGAAAATATGTTCAAATTCAATACCATAATCAACAGGGAGTTCGGAAAAGACATCTACATTTTTGGTTCTCTCTTCATGGGGCTGTTCGAGAACGCCTGGCAGCCTTTCGGCTTTAATACCTTTGCAAAGTTCATAAAAAAAGAGCGGGGATTTTTGGAAGAGCTCATTGAGTACAACAAGAATATGTATCTCAAGTGTCTCGATGCATCCATCGATGCGGGCCTTCCCGGCTTTATAGTCTCTGACGATCAGGCATATAAATCGGGGCCAATGGTAAACCCGAAGGTTATGGACGAGCTTTTTGGAAAACCGTACAAGGAGATTACCGACCACGCCCACAAAAAAGGCGTTCCCATAGTTATCCACACCGACGGCTGGACAATACCCCTTTTGAAATATTACAAAAAATGGGGCTTTGACGGCCAACATTCTCTGGAGCCCACGGCCAACGTCGATCTTGCCGATGTAAGAAAAGAGATTGGGGATAAATTTATCCTTCTGGGACACATCGACATCGCCCATGTGCTCACCTTCGGGACAAGAGACGAGGTCTTTGCCCACGTTAAGGAGTCTATAAAGAGTGGCGGAAAAAACGGCAACTTGATATTGGGGCCTTGTAATTCCCACGCCGACATCAAAGTGGAAAACATGAATTGGATGATAGAGGCTATCGAAGAATACGGGCACTACCCGCTAAAAATTTAGGTGGTTCTAAGTAAATACATTAAATTTATTTAATATTTTTCTTGACACACCCACAATTATCTGATATTCTCACTAAAATTATGTGTATTTAAGTAACTAAGTTTTAGTTTAAAAAAAGGAGATTCAAATGAAAAAACTTTTGACAATTGCCCTGATGATAGTTTTCGTTGCGACGGCGTTTACTGCCTTAGCAGCAGAGACCACCTTTGAGGGCACTTACCGTGTTCGCGCCTGGAACGAGTACAACTTCGACAAGAAGGTGGAAGATATTGGTGCTCCTTTTACCCTTCCGGGACATGAGAACGCCCAGTATGACGGTTGGTTCGACCAGAGATTCCGTCTTACCATCACTCACACAAGGAGTGAGTTCTTAAAGGCCGTTATCAGGATCGAC
>JAUWME010000431.1 GCA_030613285.1 Candidatus Zymogenus sp.
GGACGACACAAGAAAGATAGAAGAGTTAGAAAAGTACGGCGAAGAGTTGGAGAGGCTGATTTTAAATGATGAGAACGAAAAGTTAGATGAACATATGTGGCGAGATCCTGATTCAAGTCAAAAAGCTACTCGGTGAACAAAAAATTGCCAGCATGAGCTTTAATAAGCGGGGAGAATTTAAGGATGATTTCATAGGCATATTTCATGATTGTCCACTTTTCTAACAAGAAAATGAATTTTTAAAAGGCTTGCTTTTTATGCAGTTTTGGGGTAAGCTATATAATATGTATGATGATTGGTGAAATTTTTCTCAATCTTATCAATCTGTTTAATCGATAGGGAGAGTAATCTCTAAAAATAAAATGAAGGTTTTGTTTATAAAGACTGTTCAAAAGGACGCCAAAAAAGACCACGTAAAAAGGAAATAATGCCGAAAACTCGAAACGCACCTCCGCCTAAGGATTATGACAAGCCCCCGGATGAAAACATCCCCCCGATAAAGAACTTTAAAGAACTAAAACTGGATGAACGCATAGTAGCGGGCATCAAAGATCAGGGATTTGTAGAGCCCACTAAAATTCAATCGATGTCTCTCCCTTATACTTTGAAGGGGCTCGATCTTGTTGGTCAGGCCCAGACCGGAACGGGAAAGACCGCCGCCTTTTTGATAACAATATTTGAAAAACTACTGAAAACGAAAGCTGAATCAAAAACACTCCCCAGGGCGTTGATAGTCGTTCCAACAAGGGAGCTTGCGGTACAGATTGAAAAGGAAGCGCGGGCATTGGGTGCCCATACCGATCTCACCGTTACTGCGGTCTTCGGGGGGGTGGACTACAAAAAGCAGGCCGACCGTGTCCGGGGGGGCGTTGACATCGTTTGTGGAACCCCCGGCAGAATCATCGACTATATGAAGCAAGGGGCATTAAAGACAAAGGGGATAGAAATCCTTGTCATCGACGAGGCAGACCGCCTGTTCGACATGGGTTTTATCAAAGATCTTCGCTTTATTATGAAAGGGATGCCGAAATATTCCACAAGGCAGACACTTCTCTTTTCAGCCACCATAAATTTCAAGGTGATTGAAGCCACTTACCAATATATGAAAATCCCCGTGGAGGTCTCCGCTACGCCAGAAAGCATCACCGTTGACGAGGTCAGCCAGACTCTCTACCATGTGGAGAAGAGAAAAAAGTTTCGGCTCCTCCTGGGATTGGTTCAAAGAGCTGAGGTTGATAGGCTCCTTATTTTTTCCAACACAAAGAATGGCGTTTTAATGATCAATGAGCGGTTGGCAGAAAACGGCATTAAGGCTTTTGCCCTAACCGGCGATATCCCCCAGAGGAAGAGACTAAGAATCATCGAGCGTTTTATGGACGGCGAGATAAAGATCGTCATTGCCACCGACGTTGCGTCCCGGGGACTTCATATCGAAGAGATCGGTTATGTTATCAACTACGATCTTCCGCAAAACCCGGAGGATTACATCCACAGGATTGGGAGAACGGCAAGGGCTGGAAAAAAGGGAATAGCTATTTCGGTAACATCGGAGGACGATGTCTACTTTTTGGAGCCGATTGAGGAGCTTATTGGAATGAAACTTCCCTTTATCGTTGCCGATGACGGGGATTTGGGGAGGGAAGTTGAAGGGCGTAGAAAACAAAAACGGCCACAGAAGGGTAGGGGGAGAAGGGATGGTAGGAGAAAATAGGTTGAAACACTGCTACATCTAATTAAAGCCCATCTTTAAAAATAGGTTCCGCCGAGTTTAAAATGCTAAAAATATTCGCATTTCTTTTGGACGGGAAAAAAGAGACTCAAACTTGTTATCGTCTGTGTAACTGGCGAATGCTCAATTCAAACTGAGCAATGCCTCTGAAATCTATTTTTTAAAACTCAAAATATTGTCGACTCCTTACCTCCCCTTTTTAAGATCAATCTTGTAGGCTTTAATCTTTTTATGGAGGTGGCTCCTCTCCATCCCCAGGGTCTTTGCCGTTTTTGAAATATTATTGTCATTTTCCCTGAGCTTCTTATCGATGAAAAGAGACTCAAAGTTCTCTCTGGCGTCTTTGATGTTATCATAAGAAAAGAGGTCGTCCACAGGCTCTAAATCCACCCCCTTTTTTATATCAGTCGGAATGTCATCAATGCCGATGATGTTGCCGGGACTCATAATTATCAGCCTCTCTATTAGGTTCTTAAGCTCCCTGACGTTTCCCGGCCAATGATAAAGATTGAGAAGTTTCATTGCTTTATCGGCTATGGTCTTTTTCAGGCGGACATCCTCACGAGAAAATTCATCAATGAAGTAATCAACTAAAACAGGGATATCCTCCAAACGCTCTCTTAAGGGCGGAACAACAAGGGGAATTACATTCAGGCGAAAATAGAGGTCTTCTCTGAAAGATCCCTCCTTTATCATCAATAGAAGATCCCTGTTTGTTGCGGCGATGACCCTGACATCAACCTTAATGGTTTTGTTTCCCCCAACCCTGACAAAGCTTTGCTCCTGCAATATTCTTAATATCTTCGCCTGAGTATTAAGGCTCATATCCCCGATCTCGTCAAGAAATATAGTACCGCCATCAGCCATATCGAACTTCCCAGATTTTTTTCCTACGGCTCCAGTAAAAGCGCCCTTTTCGTAACCGAAAAGTTCACTCTCAATTAACTCTTCGGGAATTGCCGCACAGTTCACCTCCACAAACTGACCGTCGGTTCTCATGCTTTGTGCAAAGAGTTGCCTTGCTACAAGT
>JAUWME010000526.1 GCA_030613285.1 Candidatus Zymogenus sp.
TCGAAAAAATGCGGGTCGCTTTTGATGCGCGGCGCCCCATCATGATCGAGGGTCTAAACGACATCGCGGGGATTCGATGCAACTGGCCCCAAGGGGCTTTTTACGCCTTCCCGGATATCTCTGGAATTTATGGGAAATCTCATTCAGGTGGAAAGATCACCAGCTCGATAGATTTCGCATCATATCTCCTTTCGGAGGTCAAGGTAGCACTGGTTCCCGGTGAGCCATTCGGAGACGACAACTGTATTCGCCTCTCGTATGCCTCATCCATCAAAGACATCAAAGGAGGGATTGAAAGGATTAAGGAGGCTGTATCGAGGCTATCCTAACCCCCACCCCCAACTATTTATTGAAAGCCCCCTCTCAATAATCTGTTGAAGGTCAGGCCCTCTCTCAATTTTTTGTTGGTGGCAAAGCAGTACTTACAAAACCGGTTGGGCTTTAACAAATGGCAACCCCCTCAACTGTTTGTTGATGGTAGAGTGATTCATATAAATAGCAGTCTGGCATCGATAATTGACAGGGAGTCAACAATTTTTATTATATGTCAGGGGTTTGTAGATACAAACCTCGGCAGGAACAATAAGATGAGAACCTTATAATTGGCAGGGATAGTAGGGAGGTTAATTTTCGCCGAAGATAAGGGCTTCGTAGATATAAATCTCGGTGTCTTTCTCCATCCACGTATCTTTGCCAATCCCTGCCTTCAGGCAGGTCTGCTCAAGAAAAGTGTCTCTATTCCAGCCCCGTTCCGAGGCAACCTGTGGCAAAAGCGTACCCCTTGATGACCCCCTGATAATATACAGGCCGTGTTTTCCCACTTTAATCTCGGCCACGTTATCAACCCTTGTCAGGGGACTCAAGACCGAAATCTCGATGTCGATGTCCTTAACTTCGTCGGGAGTGACTTTGGCAAAGCGATGGTCGTTTATAGAGGCGGCCCTGGCCATATTTATCACCGTTTGGTAAAGGGGAGCTTCGGCCTCGAACCTGCCGATGCAGCCCCTGAGCTTTCCACCCTTGTGGAGAGAAACAAAGGCTCCTGCATCCATCTTTAGATTTTCTTCGGTTACATCAACTCCAATCTTGCCAAGTTCAACACTGCCATGAGAGTCCTTTTTCCCTCTCTTTTTTGCCTTCTTTTTAGATTTTGCAGTGGCAACCCTAACACTCTCCCTCGCGATCTTTAGGAGCTTTTCCTTCTCTCTATCTGTCAAAACAAACTGAACCATAAAGTTTCTCCCACTTTAAGGATGGACACCTTATTAACTCCCCGTCATCTACAAAGGATCGACATTGTTCGGTTTTTCAATCGTGACTATCCCCAACTCATCAGAAAGCTCTTCAATGACCGAATCAACGACTTCCTCAAAACCGGGGGCAATCATGATTTCAAGGATCATCTCGGTTTTATCAACAGTCCTAACCACCGCTGCCCCATCATACGATTCTATGATATATTTTAGAAGGGCAATCCCTTCCTTACTTATTTTATAATACTTCTCTTTTGTTTCTAATATCATCTTTTTCCACCTTCTACTTGTCGCCAGCTCTTCTGTTTCTTTTTTTAGACCCCATTTCAAGGAGAGTAATCAGCACAAAAATCACCACCGTCTGGATAATAAGCACAAACGCCACAACAAAATCGGCGTTTCTGAGGGCAATTGTTCCAAGCCCAAAAACGATGTTTAAGAAAAAGATAAAAACTACGGCGAGCTTTTTGTTCCCCATTTGGGACGCAAGCCTGTGGTGAAAATGGTCTTTGCCCACAAACGAAAGAAGTTCACTAAAGCTTCTCACCTTCCCCTTGACG